>NZ_QKVN01000033.1:0-39879 GCF_003231195.1 Acinetobacter sp. WCHAc060042 | reverse complement strand
TAGAGGAAAGAAGAAGAGATCAGAAACCATATAGTATAAAAAATTTATATTCATGCATGATCTAAAAGGATTATTCAAAAGTTAATGAATCTCCATGTGTCTCAATTCAAAGATCAATGTTTGAAAAACTTATAAGGCTCCTTTTAGGCTTTTTTGATGCTCTTTCACTTGTTTAGCATATTTTTTTCCTTGGCGTTTCATCTTCCAGCTTGAATGGTAGCCTGTTGGACCGACATTATAATAAGCCAAAGCTTTGGGCCAACTTTCTGCTTTTTGGTTATAGTTAGAGAGAATGTACGTGCCACAATTAATATTATTAACTTCCTCAAATAAATCGCCAGGGCAAGTTTGTTGCCAATAGCGTGGGATAACTTGTGTTAAGCCAATAGCACCAGCAGGGGAAATAGCATAATTACGGTAACTAGACTCTTGTCTTATAACAGCCGCAATTAACAATGGATCGACATTATAACGATCAGCACTTTGCACAATCATTGGCGCAACACGCTGTGCTGTAGTTGCTTCAACAGCATATGCCTTTTGAATACCATTGGCTAATTTTGCTGAACGCTTTTCAACAGAACCACCACCGAGCGATGAACAGCCTGTAAATATTAAAGCTGTTGTTAAAATTAAAACAGATTTGGTTCTAATTTGAGATGTGGGGAGGGATCTTTGAAAATTCAACAAGCTGCATATCCGTTGGTTTTAGCATTTGAAATGATCATATTCATCAGGTAAAGCACAGTCAACCCAGTGTGAGAGATGCTCTTTTATGGATTTGTTAAATTTGCCTTTTATTTAAGCAATATTTTCGATGTTAGGCAAGCACGCTGATTTCTAATGCTCTTAACATGATTCCATGATATGAAAGATAGATATAAATAGATTGTATCTAAATAGCCTAAGTAATCATAATGTCAGTTCATTTGTGTCTATGGGGGGACAACTTTAGATGAGCTAATATTTTAGCTAAACGCTTTTGGATGAAAGGCGATAGTTTTAGTTATCGCCTTATTAATATTGAATTATTTTAATTCACTGGATGACTTGCCTAGTTCACGGCGCGCGATAATGAGTTGCTGAATTTGCTGAGTTCCTTCAAAAATATCTAGAATTTTAGAATCTCTTGCCCATTTTTCTAAAAGCTCATCTTCGTTATAGCCGACTGTTGCTGCAAGTTCGACGCACTTGAGTGTAATTTCATTACAGATCCGGCCAGCTTTAGCTTTTGAGATAGAGGCTTCTTTTGAGTTAGGTTTTTTGTTATCTGCCATCCATGCGGCTTTTAAGGTCAGTAAGCGTGCCGCTTCCCATTCGGCTTCCATACGATAAATTTGACTCTCAATATGAGTCGTCTGTAAGTATGGCGTTATGTATTGAGGATCAAAATAATCGCTAAAAATCTCTTTAATACGTTCTAGTGAGGCCTTGGCACAGCCTATAGCCATTGCTGCAACGAGTGGACGGGTATTATCAAAAGTTTCCATCACACCAGCAAAGCCTTTAGTTGCATCTATTTCAGCATTGCCAAGTAAATTGCTTGCAGATACACGGCAGTCGATTAAACGAATAACTGCGGTATCAGAGGCTTTAATTCCTAGCTTATGCTCTAAACGTTCTACCGTCATGCCAGCTGTTCCTTTAGGAATCACAAAAGATTTGATCGCTGAACGCCCTAACTTTTTATCCAGTGTTGCCCAAACAACGATAGCATCGGCACGGTCACCAGAAGTCACGAAAATCTTTTCACCATTTAAGATGTAATCATCACCATCTTGTGTTGCAGTGGTGCGAATAGCAGCAGAGTCCGAGCCACAGTTTGGTTCAGTGATTGCCATGGCCGCCCATGTGTTTTTGAAGCGCTCCAACTGCTCTTCATTGGCAACAGCGGCTATTGCTGAATTTCCCAGCCCTTGACGGGGCATTGATAGAAGTAAAGCGGTATCTCCATAGCACATCTCAATTACACTTAAAGCGGTAGAGAGATTCACTCCATTTTTATTGCCTTGTTCATTGGTACCCCGCTTACCAACAGCGGCCCCTGCGTTCATACCTTCACCACCTTCATTCATACCATCGACTAAGGATGCCAACATATCCAGTTCTTTAGGATAGCTATGTTCAGCCTTATCGTATTTTCGGGAGATAGGGCGAAGTACATTGATGGCAACTTGGTGGGCTTGATCAATCAGCAATTTAAATTTTTTAGGGTTTTGTAAATTCATGCCAGTTTTCCTTTTTATTATGCATGTAGACCAGAGTGAACAATTGCTGTTGCACGTAAATCACGATACCAACGTTCGACAGGGTGTTCTTTGGTGAATCCGTGCCCACCTAAAATCTGTACACCATCAGTGCCAATTTTCATGGCTTTTTCGGCGCAAAGTAAACGTGCTAAATAGGCTTCACGGTGAAATGTCTGCCCAGATTCAGCTAGACTTGCTGCATTTAGGATAAGCATACGCATGGCATCAATTTCGATGGCCATATCGGCAATCATAAAAGCAACACTTTGACGGTGAGAAATGGGTTCACCAAAGGCGGTGCGTTCATTGGCATATTCAATACAATATTTTTTGACTGCTTCACAGGTGCCAACCGCCATTGCACACCACATTAAATTGCCGAGGTCTAAAAATGCAGTGTAGTTGAAGTCTTCATCACCTAAGCGTAAAGCAGGGGTTTGATTAAAAATTAAAGTTGCTGTTTCTGTGCCTTTGAGCCCCATAGCGGGAGATTTTTTAAACTGAATACTTTCATCGCGTCTGAGAATAAAAACTTCAGCTTGACCATTAAGTTCGGCACTGACAAGGAAAATATCTGCACTTTCAGCCAATAGCACCAGTGTCTTTTCGCCTTGAATAAGATACTGGCCATCACGTGAAATGGCTTTGGTTTTTAACTGGTAAGGATTAAAAGCAGGCGTAGCTTCTTGAATTGCAAAGCTAGCGCGAATGCTAACGTCTTGCGCAAAACTGTTCAAATATAAAGCTTGTACTTGCTCAGAACCCCATTGTGTAATGGCATTAATCACACTAAAGGTAGAGAGCATACCCGCAGCTAAACTAAAATCACCTTTGGCCAAATGCTCCGCAATAAGTATATTACTCAGAATATTTTTTTCAGATGCAATACCGCCGAGTGCTTCAGGCAAAGCATAAAAGTTTAGACCTAGGTCTTCGATATATTGCCAAAGTTCTGTTGGAAAAGTTTCATTTTGATCGGCACTTGCGGCTAATGGGTAAAGTACATCTGCAGCGAATTGAGACATGGTGTCGATGGTCATTTGCTGATCTTCTGAATAGTTCAGATCAAACAATGATTTTTCTTGATTGTTGAGCCGCTGTTTATGCAGATCTGTATTGGCTTTAAAAGCTTTTTGTGTTTTTGATAGGGTTTTAAAGCTTGCTTTTGAGCCTTGATAAAGTGATTTTTCTACAAACTTTCTAAGTTTTAATTGGTCAAGTACGTCGCTACTTGCCATCTTTATGATCAGTGATAAGCCAAATCCCTGCGCTTTATTTACCATATTTGTCATTATTTTCATCCAGCAGAATTATTCTGTATTTTTATGCTGACATAGCGGAACATGAATGACTATGTCATCGCTGACATGATGTATTGTCAAAGATAAACGGTAGATGGTGTGTTTTAAATTCTTCTAATGATTTGTTTTTAAACTTTTTTATTAAATCGTTGGAAATTAAATTTATTGACTAATTGACCAAAATGACATTGCGTCATTTTGGTCATGCAGCTTTTAGATGAACTTTTCAACCATTGCGCGAACATTGGTTTTCGCTTCAATCACTGTCATAAAGGTATAAGCACCGATGAATTTACGGCTGATAAACATAAATTCTTTGGGTGGAACACTGAAATAGCGAGACGCCATCGACTTAGACGCTTGTTGCATGACACGGCTATGAAGTTGGCTAGCTTTCCAGTCATAAGCAAAGTGTTCATCCATAACACCAGTAGGTAAGTCAGGATTGTTACTAGGACTGCTGAATGCTTCAGTTGCAAGTAAAAAGACTTTAGCCATATCCGGTTTAATGCTTTGAGGGATAGAGTCGAAAAATTCATAGCCTGTCATTGCTTGAACCATTTCTTCACTATTGTGGTTAAATCCAGCATGAATGAGCTTGCGTGCAACACCGAGTAAGTGTTCATCAAACTGTCGAATTGCACCAAAGTCAAGCAGAACGATTTTATCCAAGATGTCATTGCCATTACCTAAGCGAACCAGATAGTTACCAAAGTTCGGATCGGTCTGCATTTCACCCCATTCAAAAATCTCGCGTACCGCAATTTCAAGTGATGCTTCACCAAGTTTGTTGCGACGTTCTTGCGGTAGAGACAGCATGACGGGGCTGTTAATCGGCACACCACGTTCAAAGGTCATGCATAACACTTGGTCTGTGCAATAGTCATCAATAATTTGTGGCACGATGTAGCGTGGGTCTTCTTTTAAGCGAGTAGCAAAGCGGCGTGTAGTTGCAGCCTCAATTTTATAATTCACTTCACGGTGCATCATTTCACGGACTTCGTCGAACCATTGATCGAACTCACGTGTTTGCGGCACCATGCGTGTCAGTTTAAGCATATTTTTGAATAGGCTCATGTCTGAGTCAATGGCTTCAGCAACGCCTGGGTATTGAATTTTTAATACCACCTCTAAACCATCAGACTTACGTGTTGCGCGGTGCACTTGTGCAAGTGATGCAGTGCCTAAAGGTTCGTGGTCGATGGTTAAATCATCCAGTTTAGAACCCAATTGGCTGTGTAATTGCTGTTTAATCGCAGGCCATGCTAAAGCGACTGTTTGATTGTTTAGGGTATTTAACGCTTGTGTGATTTCTTCTGGTAAAAAATGTTCACCATATAGCGCCATCATTTGGCCAATTTTGACGATGGAACCTTTAAGCTTGCCAATTTCAGATACCAAATAATCGGCTTGTTCTTTCATGGCTTTTTTGCGTTTTTTTTCTTTTTCTTCTTCACTAGAAAACATAGACGTTGCGCTAGAAGCTGCCCAACGTGTTCCAGCAAGCAACGAAGCTTTGGCAATCGATAAACGACGATCCATAGAGGAGGTTTTCAGTTGTTTAAGCTTATCGTTGTGATCTGACATAATTCAATAAAATCCTTTCATCAGCAAGGGCAGCACTTAAGATTGTAACGGATAATATCGTGTATTCACGTATTAAAAAAGTTCAACTTGCTGAATAGCGAGTTAAAAAAGCTTATAAGTGTCAGATAAGTACTTAAAAATAGCTCAACCTGAGGTTTTACATGCGAAATTGGATTTTAAGTTTGTTCTTCTGAATCAGTTCATTTTTATGCGTTTGAATGTGTTGTAGAATCATTTCTTGCACAGGTTGGTGCATAAAACCGTGTGCATAACCTTTAACAATAATGATGCTTGGTAGACTAAAAAAGAAATATTTTGCATCTTCAACGGTCGCGCAGTCAAAGATACCTTGTTGTTGTAGTAGGTTTTGAAAAAAAGCTTTTTCAATGTCGACGTGGTTATTTTCAGTGTCATTCCAATAACGCTCACGCATCGCCATTAGATTATTGTGTTTATAACTCATAGATTGGGACGTAATCAGCAAAATAATTCATTTCATAATAAAGCCATTTGATCTGATTTCAATGTAAAGCCTGTGACTTCATGTAAAAGTAAGGATGTGGAAATTTTATAAGTGTTTAGTATGTTCATACAAAATAGGATGTTATATTAAAGCGCTGCAACGCGTAGATGTTGTGAATGATTAGATTAAAAAATGATTAAAGAACATTTGTTTTGGGGAATGGAATTGAAACAGATATTAGGTCTACTCCTTGTAATGGGATTGTGTGGTGGTTCAGCCTTTGCGATGGGTCCAAGTAAAGAATATGAAATATGTATGAAACAAACAGGCAATGTATTGAGTGAGATTGATACATGCATGAGTAAAGAATATAAAGTACAAAAAAAACGCTTAAAAAAAGTGTTCAAAATATATTTAGACAAAACCCCTACTAATGAGCAAGGTTGGGTTAAACAATCTCATCAGCAATGGCTTGAGCAGCGTGATCAAATTTGTAATAACAAACCCATTGTGAAAAATGAAAAGACTGAAGTTCAGCGGATTTCATGTCTGATGCAAATGACACAAACCCGTGCAGATATGTACGAAGCACGTACAGGCAGTATAAGCAAATAAGTGCAAAGCGTATGAAAATGTGTTTGCTGTGCATCAAAACATTATAAATCATAGAAAAACAGGGTATCATAAGGCGTTTTTACAATGACCTTGGAGACGCCTTTAGTGGATCGCCCGACTATTAGCCCTGAACATATACAGGAAGCCGCTGAAAACTTAAGTACAATTCGTGATTTTATCCGTTTTGGAGTGACAGCATTACGTCAATACGATGCACATTTAGGTCAAGGTACAGAAGACTATTTTGCTGAAAGCTCAGCGTTGGTGTTACAGACTTTATCTTTAGATTGGAATGCGGATGCTGAAATCTTAGATTCAAAGTTACTACCAAGTGAAAAAGCAGAAGTTTTAAGTTTACTAGAACGTCGAATTAATGAAAAAGTACCGACTTCGTATTTGCTTAATTTGGCATATTTTGATGGCAAACCATATTATGTCGATGAGCGTGTACTGATTCCGCGTTCACCGATTGCAGAATTGATTCAAAACCGTTTTGCACCTTATTGCTTAGGTGAAAATGGCCAAATGGGTGAGGCAGTCAATAACTTGCCAGAAAATCCAAATCCAAAAACACCACAACGTATTTTAGATATGTGTACGGGTTCAGGTTGTATCGCGATTGCTTTAGCTTATGCCTACCCAGATGCTGAAGTGGATGCAACTGATATTTCTAAAGAAGCTTTAGAAGTGGCTCAAATTAACTCAGAACACCACGACAAGCAATATCAAGTGGCTTTACTTGAGTCTGACTTGTTTGCCAAAATTCCTGCTGAAAATCAATATGATCTCATCGTGTCTAATCCGCCTTATGTGGATGCTGAAGACATGGCAGACTTACCAGAAGAATTTCACCATGAACCAGAATTGGCACTGGCAGCGGGTCAAGATGGCTTGGATTTGGTTCGTAAAATGTTAGCTCAAGCACCAGATTACTTAACTGAAGATGGTCTCATCGTGATTGAAGTGGGTAATTCTGAATGGGCAATGCGCCAAAACTTTAATACCGTTGATTTTTACTGGTTACAGTTCCAAAAAGGCGGTACAGGAATCTTTGCATTGACTGCAGCTCAGTGCCGTCAATTCCGTGATTTATTCATTCAATCTGTTCAAGCATAAAAGGAGTCGTTGGACATGGCAGGTAATAGTATAGGGCAACTCTTCCGTGTAACGACTTGTGGTGAATCTCATGGTGTAGGCTTAATGGCGATTGTGGATGGTGTTCCACCGGGTCTTGAGCTTACAGCAGACGATTTGCAAAAAGATTTAGACCGTCGTAAGCCGGGCACCTCGAAATTTGCCACGCAGCGCAAAGAACCTGATGAAGTTGAAATTATTTCAGGTGTGTTTGAAGGTAAAACAACAGGTACACCAATTGGTTTATTGATCCGTAACACCGATCAAAAATCCAAAGATTACGGTAACATTGCACAAAGCTTCCGTCCGGGACATGCAGACTATACTTATACACAAAAGTACGGTTTCCGTGATTACCGTGGCGGTGGTCGTTCGAGTGCGCGTGAAACGGCTATGCGTGTGGCTGCGGGCGCGATTGCGAAAAAATATTTGGCCGAAAAGTTTGGTGTTTTAATTCGTGGTCATGTGACCCAAATTGGAACTGAAGTTGCTGAAAAATTGGATTGGAATGAAGTACCCAATAATCCTTTTTTCTGCGGTGATGTCGATGCCGTACCGCGTTTTGAAGCACTGGTGACTTCATTGCGTGAACAAGGTACCAGTTGTGGCGCAAAGCTTGAAATTTTGGCTGAAAAAGTACCTGTAGGTTGGGGTGAGCCTGTTTTTGACCGTCTAGATGCTGACATTGCCCATGCCATGATGTCCATTAATGCTGTCAAAGGGGTTGAGATTGGTGATGGTTTTGCCGTTGCTGGTCAGTTCGGACATGAGAGCCGAGATGAGTTAACCACAGATGGCTTCCTCGCGAACCATGCTGGTGGCATTTTGGGTGGTATTTCGAGTGGTCAAACCATTAGTGTTGCAATTGCGCTTAAACCAACAGCATCTATTACTACACCAGGTAAAACGATCAATATTAATCGTGAAGATACTGACGTATTAACCAAAGGTCGTCATGACCCTTGTGTGGGTGTACGTGCGGCTCCGATTGCAGAGGCAATGCTTGCGATTGTTTTAATGGATCACTTTATGCGCCATCGTGCACAAAATGCGGATGTCATTGCACCATTTGCGCCGATTGAATACTAGAGAATTCTCTTCCTATTTAAGGGAATAGACATTAAAGTCAGACTTCGGTCTGACTTTTTTTATTTGCGTATGAAAGCTAATCTTAAATGTAAGAAAAGAGCTGTTGGCATATTAAGCACGTTATGGTTATCACGATACTCAGAAAACGGCATCTTACTTATTAAGTGCCAATGTAGGGCAACCTTTGATTAACCTTCATTTAGTCTTACTGAGTAAGCAAATTTAGAGTTCGAGTCTTTCTAATTTTTCAATTAACTGTTGTTTCGCTTGATCAATTTTCTCAGGATTAGTTTTGTTGGACAGTTGATCCTTGGTTTTTAAGTTTAAAAAGTATTGAATCCTTTCTGCATTTGCGCCAGAAGGATGGGGAAAACCATCTAAAATTTGGTTTTGGCTTAAATAGCCTAAGCTAGATAAATAATGTAAAACTTCAATCACACTTTGGCCCAAAGGGATATACAACGCATCGGGTAGATTTTGAATTTGGGGAATAAAATAGTGCTCTACATGCTGTCTCAAAAAAGCATTTCTAAGCATATTCGGTGATGTTCCTGTGTAATTCTTGCCATTATTCAATATGCACTGCCTGAGTAGAGAGCTGTGTTGTACCAAATGCTGTTGCTGTAAAAAAAGCTCAGCGGTCGTTGCAATGCGAAGTTTTTCATGCAAACCAACATGATCCAAAATTTTAATCAGGTTTTGCCGAAGTGGACCACTAAATGCACCAGTTGCTTTGGCAATACTAAGTGCTTCACTATCAGAATAACCTTGTTGTAGTGCATCCTTACAAGCTGTCACAGCATTTCGCCATTGTAGTTGTCCTGGCGCTATCCCCACGAGCACGATTTTGGCATGAGGATTGATGGTATCAAAAGGTGCATAAAAGCTTTGGAGTGAATCAAATGCAGTTATTCGAAGTAAATTAGAGCTGAATAATTTCTGAAGACTATGCTGTTGAATCACTGTTTTATAGTCTGAAAATTGAGCATTTGGAAGAGTCATATTTTGGAGCATAAAGCAGGAATTTATCCATTATAGTGCAAAGTTCATTATCATATTGGATCAATTTGGATCGTAACAAACGACAATATAATACTTTGAGAGTAGTTTTAAATTTAATGATTACATGGTATATAAATTGCTCATAGAATAATAAGCATTATTGCAGGAGAGAAATGTTCTGCATTCGCCGAAGGAGCAACGACCCCGGAAACTCTCAGGCAAAAGGACTGTAATAATGAAAAAACTCTGGAGAGAAGTGTTCAATCACTCACCGAAGGGGATGGTTTAAAGCTTCATGGGAAGTTTTAGATCGAAGCTCTCAGGTACACATGACAGATGGGGTTTGACATCAAACAATAAAAAGGAGGTGTCTATGTGTCATGTCGTTGTCATTGGTGCTGGAATTACAGGCGTCACAACTGCGTATGAATTAAGTATACTTGGCTATCAAGTGACCGTTGTTGATCGTCATTTATTTCCAGCCATGGAAACTTCTTTTGCAAATGGTGGACAACTGTCTGCATGCAATGCTGAAGTTTGGAACCAAAAATCGACAGTGCTGAAAGGCATGAAATGGATGTCTCAAAAATCTGCGCCGTTGTTGCTGAATCCATCTTTTAGTGTACATAAATATGCATGGTTGATGGAATTTCTAGGCAATATTAAACATTATGAGACCAATACCCACGAAACAGTCCGCTTAGCTCTATTGGCTCGTCAGCGCTTATTTGAAGTTGCTGAAAAAGAGTCGATTGACTTTAACTTAGAGAAGCGTGGAATTTTACATTTTTATCATAATAAACAAGACTATGACGTTGCTATTCGCGTCAATGATATGTTGAATAAAGGTGGGCTTGAACGTTGCGGTGTAAGCAATGAAGAAATTAAGCAAATTGAGCCGACCCTGACTGGTGACTATTATGCAGGATTCTACTGTGAAGGTGATGCCACGGGTGATATTCATAAGTACACCACAGGTTTGGCAGAAGTCACCCAAAGATTAGGTGTAAAATACCGTTTTGGGATGGATGTAACGGATATTCAACATCTATCGACGGGTGTTGAGGTGAAATTACAACCGAGTTCTGAAAATGTAGAATTGGCACCGAATGAGGTTGAGATTTTGGCTGCCGATGCTGTTGTGGTTTGTGCTGGTGTAGGCAGTTACCAACTGGCAGAGTTAGTCCAAGAACGTGTCAATGTCTATCCAGTGAAGGGTTATTCGATTACCGTTATGCTTAATGACGAAGAGAGTCAGCAAAATGCACCATGGGTAAGCTTGCTGGATGAAAGTGCAAAAATCGTCACTTCACGTTTAGGTAAAGACAGATTCCGTGTAGCGGGAACAGCTGAGTTTAATGGCTATAACCGTGATATTCGAGCGGATCGTATTCAGCCTTTGGTGGACTGGACTAATCGTAATTTTAAAGTGTCGACTGAGCATGCGGTTCCTTGGGCGGGCCTTCGTCCGATGATGCCTAATATGATGCCAGTGGTACGCCGTGGAAAATTAGAACGTGTCTTTTTTAATACAGGACATGGGCATTTAGGCTGGACGCTATCTGCAGCGACAGCAGCCATGATTAGCCAAGAGGTTGCCACAGCTTATCCTGTTTAAGCTAAAGGTTGTATTGGGTTATATGAGAAATGATAAAAACAAACTCAAGTCGGGCTTGTTTTTATCATTTTGCTTTAATGATGTTATAATTCTGCCTTAATTTCAAAAGATTGCTCACAAACTAATACTTTAAACTGCATCAAAAATACGTAGTATGGTTTCAGGTAATTGATGACTAATTCGAAGGTGAATAATGATTAACATGAAAATGGCTTTGGTGATTTTGGCTTCTGCAACGATGATTTCACTTGCGGCATGTAGCGATAAAAAACAAGAAGCTGAACAAACAGCAGTGGAAAGTTCAGCAACCGAAACACCAGTAACCAATATTGAGGTGAGCTCTGACATGATTGATGCTGCACCTTTAGAGTCTGAGGAGGCAGGTGCGTCAGTGCCAGTAGCTGCTTCTGAGGCAAAATAAGTTCACTATAGAAAAGCCTCCTGATTTGGAGGCTTTTTTAAATGGGCAACTTTTTTTACAAATGATATAAATTTAGAGCATAAATAAAAAATAATATTGAAACGCCACCTAACAATCTATACAGTTTGTTTAGTAAATATTGTCAATGCAAAATGACTTCTATTCAATGAGTATTTGAAGTCTAAAGGACAATAAAAAAACATGATGTTGCTAAACTCATGTAAACATGAGGGAATATTTTGTACGCAGGAAAGCTAACAGAAGTACCATTTAACTTTAAACAACATGGCCGCGCATGTGCATTGATTGCTTTGGTCATTTTTGTCTGTTGTTTGCTTGGAATACTGACACGACCGATTGCATATTTTGCTTATTTCTGGCCCGCCAATGCTGTACTCATCGGCTTGTTTTTAAGATTTCCTCAGTTAAGAAATCTGGGGGGATGGATAGGCGCTTTTATTGGTTATATGTCTGCGGACTTGGTAACGGGAAACCATTTTGAACTAACTTTAGCATTAACTGTTGCCAATTTTATTACAGTCAGTGTCTCTCTGTTTTTTATTCAATATTTACAAATAGATTATCGTTCTGATAATAAAGGATTAAATTTTCTCTATTTATTTTTAGTCTGTATATTTATTGGCTGTTTCTTTAGTGCGATTTTTGCTGTGACCGTTGTTCCACATATGCCACATACATTTATGACGGCAGATGACTCTTGGTCTGAGTTTTATATTTGGTGGACGGGTGAAGTCTTAAATTGTATCTCTATTTTACCATTGATGCTTACGTTCCCGACTGGGAAAAAGTTCACCAATATTTGGAAAAATCGGAGGCAGTGTGAGACAAAGTTTATAGATTTATTACCACTATTTTCTGTTATTGTTTCTGTGGCTTGTACACATATTTTCTTTGGTCCAGGCGCTTTGCTTTTTCCTTTAGCAGGGTTGATTTGGGCGGCCTTGAGTTATAATTTATTTTACGTCAGTGTAATTAATAGTACGGTCTGCTTGGTACTATATCATAGTTTAACAACCTATTATATTTCACGAACTGCAGATAATTTTTTGGCAACGTCAATGTCCGTAAGAATTGGTCTGTGCATGCTGATGATTGCGCCTTTGCTATTATGTATCGTAAGCCGAAATCGGCATGCTTTATATAAGGAAGTCTTATATCTTGCCAATCATGATCCTTTAACTCATGTGGCTAATCGTCGTTTTTTCTTTACAGAAACTGAGAATCTACTAAAACAAAATCAATTCAAATCGCTTACGATTATTATGCTTGATATTGATCATTTTAAAAAAATGAATGATCAATATGGACATTATATAGGAGATGTTTTGCTACAAAGCTTTGCAGCCACGGTCAAAAGTAATTTGCGTGAACAAGATCTATTTGCACGTATGGGGGGAGAAGAGTTTGTTGTGGTGTTGAAGAATACGAACTTAGTTGAAGCAGAAATGATTGCAGAGCGTATTTGTCGTGCCGTAGCGTTGTCCAAGACTCAAGTGGCGCATGCAGTTTTAAATATGACCGTGAGCTTAGGCGTAGTGCATCAGCTGCTACCAACGCAAAATAGTCTACAGAGTATTTTAAATCAGGCAGATCGGGCGCTTTACCAAGCGAAAACATTAGGGCGGAACCAAGTACGTATTGCCTCTTAATCTAAAAGCAGGTAAAACTAGATAACAATAAGAATTATATATTTGGATCACAATGATTTTTTCTGAATACCTACAATACGATGCTTTAGGATTGGCTGAGTTAGTTGCACAAAAACAAGTCTATCCTGCTGAATTATTACAACTTGCGATTGAGCGCAGTCAGCAAGTTAATCCAGCCTTAAATGCCATTATTATTCCCATGCATGATTATGCTAAAAAGCGCGCGCAGAATGTGTTATCTGGGCCATTTGCTGGTGTGCCATTTTTAGTTAAAGATTTATTTCAGGAATATGCGGGTTATCCCACCTCTTATGGGTGCCAAGCCTTTAAACGAACGGGGCATATTGCACAGCACAATGCAGAAATAGTGAACCGCTGGGAGAAAGCTGGGATCTTGACCTTTGGTCGTACCAATACGCCTGAATTTGGTATTAAAGGTATTACTGAACCTGATGCTTGGGGTAGTTGTTGTAATCCATGGAATTTAAAACATAATAGTGGTGGATCATCTGGTGGTTCTGCTTCGGCCGTTGCAGCAGGGATTGTACCGATTGCTGGTGCTGGTGATGGAGGAGGATCAATTCGGATCCCTGCATCATATTGTGGTTTATTCGGTCTTAAACCAAGTCGTGGACGTACGCCGTGGGGTCCCGATATGAGTGAAGCAATGCATGGTGCAGCCATACAGCATGTATTGGCGAAGACTGTGCGAGATAGTGCTGCAATGCTTGATGCAACGCACGGTGCGGAACATAGCTCATTGTTTAAAATTGAACAGCCCGGCCAAAGCTATTTGGCCTGTCTACAGCAGCCAGTAAGAAAACTTAAAATTGCATTTTGTACGCAGTCTCCTATTGGAACTACAGTATCTAAAGATGCTATTGCTGCTGTACAGCATACGGCACATTTGTTGGAGTCATTAGGGCATACAGTAGTTGAAGCACAACCTGAAATTGATGGTATGGCATTGGCCCGCGACTTTATCACGACATGGTTCAGTCAATTTTCGTATATGTTAGAGCAGATCAAACAACAAGTCCCAACAACAGCAGGCGATTTCGAGTTGGATTCTTTAACTCTGGCTGCCTTTGGTGCGAAAACAACAGCCTTAGAATATATTCATAACCTGAATCATTGGGGAATATATGTGACTCGAATGAACCAATTCTTTGACCATTATGATCTTTATTTAACTCCTGCAACTGCTTCAGTCGCGCCCAAAAATGGACAAGTTTCTACACCTTTATGGCAAAAGCCGATTCTAAAAAGCCTACTTAAAGTCGGTAAGGTGCATTTGCTCGCTCAAGGGAAGTTGGTAGATAAAATTGTAAAAGATAATCTGCTTTGGGTGCCTTTTACACAACTGGCAAATATTACAGGCTTACCCGCAATGTCTGTACCTTTGTATTGGAATGCTGATAACCTACCGCTTGGGTCGCAGTTTATTGCGCCTTTTGCCCGTGAAGACTTGCTACTACAATTGGCCAATCAACTTGAACAAACTCAACCATGGTTCCATAGATATCGAGAGATCCACGTATAGAAAGGCTATGTTAGTCTAACTACCCAAGCTATAAGTGTCGCTCAAAAAGCGGCTTAAGCTTGTACTTCTTTGGGCAGAAAGATTACCAAAGACAGCCCGAATAAGACGGCAATACCAGCCAAAATAAAAATATATTCGCCTGATAGAATGCTCCAATAATGTCCTGCAAGAATACTGCCTGATGCGACACCAAGGCCCCACATGGTGCTATAAAGTGCCTGTCCACGGCCTTGTTGGCCTAAACTAAAATTTTGGAAAATGATGCGCATAGCAATCAAATGGAATAAACCAAAACTAAAGGCATGAATGGTTTGTGCTAAAAATTGAATCGTGAAGATTTGTGGAAAAGAACCTATCAAAAACCAGCGTAGCGCCGTGAGAATGAGGCAAACAGAAACAAGGAGCCGCCATGAAAAACGTTTGAAAAACACCTGAGCAACGGCAAACATAATAATTTCAGCCATGACGCCCACTGACCATAAAAAACCAATTTCAGTGGTTGAATAGCCTGTTTGTTTTAAATAGTTGCTATAGAAACTATAAAATGGGGCATGTGAAAAAAGTAGAATAAATTCAATGCTAAAAAATGCGGCTACGACAGGCTTTTTTAAGATAGGTAAGAGTGGCTCAAGGTGCTTTTGAGAATTGGGAGCTGTGGTTGGCTCACGAATGCTAAACGACCAAAGAAAAGCCAAAAAAGAAATACATAGTAGTAGAATGGGCAGCATAGAAATTGGAATTATTTCTAATAATGCACCAATACCAAACACACCGACTATAAAACCAATAGAACCCCATTTCCGGACTTTTCCATATAATGCACTCCGTTGTTCTCCGAGCCAAAATAGGGTAACACCTTCAAATTGAGCTAAAATTGCATTTTGGAAAAAACTAAAAATCAGCATGAGCAGAGCAACGGTTTGAAAGGAGTTTGGAATGATAAAAATCATGAACCAAATACAAGCTTCCATCCATGTAGCAACTCGGACTAAGAGCATCCGTTTCCCTGATTTATCTGCAATCCAACCCCAAATAAACGGGGCAAAAAAACGGGTAATAATGGCAATGGATGAAAGAATACCGATTTCACTGTAGTTAAAGCCTTGCTCTTCGAGATATAAACTCCAAAACGGCATGAATGTGCCTACAATAGAATAATAAAAAAAGTAAAAACCAGCCAGTCGGTGCTGAATGGGGAATGGAAGCATTGTGCTGTATTCCTTGCTAAAGCGAAAATATTCAAAAAAGTGTTAAAGCATTTACTTATTTAAGCTTAGCTATATTTTCTAAAATAAGATAATTATATCAAAAACTTAGAAGTATTTGATTATCTGTTTGGGTTTTGTTCAAGGTGCAGTCTTAAAATACGACGTAACTCTAATAAGGTCTCTGCTTTTTCATGTACTGAATGCTTCGCTTTAATAATTTTTTCAGATACAGCATGGTCTAAATGTGAACTCGAATAGGGCACAATACCATCACTCATTTCACGTGTATCATTGGTCTGACGGTAGTTACCCATAATCGAATGATAGGGAATGGTGGAAACAGGCATGATGTTATGGGTCAACGTCATAAAACGAGACTTTGGACTTAAGTCATCTGGTCCTGATTGCACCATGCCTTTAGTGCTAGAGCTGCCATTCAACTGCATATCAACTTGGTTAAAAAATGTGATTGGTAGCTTCACCATTTTTTTCACTACCCCCATATACCAGCGATCGGACAGTTCACTGCCACTGTGAGGTGCAGCAATAAATACTGCACGTCCAATAGGTAAGTCTGAGTGGAACTGAAAACGGTCTTTGATAATAGGATACTGTTGCAAGCGAATGTATTGTTCATAGTTTAAAAGTGGAATCACTTGTTCCGAAATATCTTGCTCACTGATCAATAAACGACTAATCACGCCTCCCATACTATGTCCAATCAACACAGCATCACTGGCTGAACGAGAGTTAGGTTTAACTTGTGCAAAGGCTTGTTTGAGTAGGGCGTGAATTTGATAGCGACTTTCAAAAATGGGCATATTGGTCGAATAGAATACCTGCCAAACTTGAAAGTTTTCACGTAAGACTTTGTCACCTAAAATGTTATTGGTCAGGTTGATCCATGTTTCAGGACTGCTGGCTAAGCCATGAATGAGGATAATAATTTTCTTATTTGGTTGATACGGTTCAAGCATATAGACATGCGGCATGCGTAAGCGTTCCGTTCGATCAAGTAAGGTTAAATAACCTGTTGAGCCTAACTTATTTTCAGCTAACCAATAGGCAAAAGGTACGGAATAATTTGCCGTGAGGATGTATTTTTGTTGGTTAATTTCAACGTACTTTTGTGTATATGGATTAAATAACTCAATCTCAAAAGTAGCTGTTCCGTTGAGGATATTTTCAATATCACTTTCTGCATTTTGGGGCTGTGCTGTAGCAGTGACAGACAAATATTGTGCAGAATGTATATTTGGATTGCGCTGATTTTGATAAAACAATATAGGGTCAAGGATAAAATCATTTTTAGCGGGTGGTTCCGACGCTGTAGCGACCACAAACTCTGCACCAAGACCATCTTGACGGTTGACTTGATAGAAGCCTGAGAAATTTAAATTATAACTTGATTGAACTCGTTCAATACCTTTATTTTTGAGTTCGGGATAGTGTTCTAAGCTTATGAGGTATCTGCTTTTTTTTATGTTGAGTTGCGAAGGAACTTGCTGAAAAGGCTGCGTGTGGTACGCCGTAGTAATGAGACGTGATAATGCAACATTATAAAAGCTTCTGATATGCATTTGTCTTTGATCAAAAACGCGGGTACTCGGGCTTTCTTGCATTTTAAATAAGTATACATAGCTATAGCGTAAGCTTTGGTCAAATGCTTCTAGGCTATTCTGCAAGCAAGGATTCTCACCCGAGGTCTCTGATTGGGTACAGTCTCTTTGCTTTGATAGCTGTAATGCTTGGGCTAAATATAGTTCACTTAATGCTGCATAACGTTCATCAACAGCAATGGTATTTTGTTGATTTAAGCGGTTTAAACATATTTCCAATTTAGCAGCGCATTGTTGTGGAGTCAGGCTAAGTAGTTTTAATAAACTTAGGGTTTCGGTACTTAATTGGTCATGCGTTAATATATTTTCCGACTTATTACGAATGGATTGGTGAATGGTTTTTTCTTTAACTTTGACCAACTGGCAGGCAGGGAATAAAGCAATAATTAATCCTAAAATAAAAGACCGTGGTAAAGCATGATGTCTTTGTGAAAGCATAGTTTTTAGCACGGCAGTTATCTATATAGGCTAAACATGTCTTTTATTTTATGACAATTATTACTGAGATACATCAAAGTTCGTGATGTGATCATTTAACTATTTCATATTTGGTTTTAGGGTTTAGGTTTAAGTTATTTCGAGATGAAACGCTTTACCCAACACATGTTTATGAATAAACCGTAATTTATCGAGTACTGGATTGGACAAGGTAAAAGGATAGGCATCCTCTAACCCCATGCTCCGATTCAAAGCATTCAAATTAAAGGTTAGTGTCATCCATTGTTTCAGTAGTAGATCAAAATCTTGAGCGCCTATGGGGTTCTCATAAAAGGCTAAGTCATTCTCGTCTTTCCTGTTGTTTCGAACAATTAAACCTGCGTAGTAAGCGGTTTCTAGCGTATCCATCATATGTAAATAATGTGCCCATGTTTCTGCCCAATCTTCCCATGGGTGTGTACTGGCATAGGAGCTCACATAAAATTTATCCCAGTTTTGTGGTGGGCCATCTTCATAGTGACGTCGTAGTGCTTCGTTATAGTCTTGGCGTTCATCACCAAAAAACTGACGAAATTCATCGACCAGTTCAGGGTGGAGCGATTTAATGAGATCAAAATAATAATGCCCACTTTCATGGCGAAAGTGACCCAAAAGTGTTCGATAATTTTCCCCCATTTTAATACGTGTGGTTTCACGATAAATAACATCTGCTTCACTGGCATTGAGAGTAATGACACCATTGGCATGTCCAGTCAGCACAGGCAGACCTTGTTCTGGCATTAAAAAATTAAAGCGTAGCCCAGAACGGTCATCATCGTTATATTTGGGTCTCGGCATAATATTAAGACGTTGCATTAAATATAAAAAACGGCGTTTAGCATGTTCGAGGCGAGACCAGTAGACGATATGATCAGGATTCTCTAGACTTGGGATGGTATAGGTAAGCACGCATGATTCACAGTAAATATCGCTACTTTCAGCTGGAATGACCCAATTACACACTTGATAATGCTGATAGTTATAGCAAGGTTTATAGCGCTTTTCTTGATATTGTTCATTGAGCGCCAACCAAAGTACGGGACTATGTTGTTCAAAACTCCCCATGTCTTTTTCTGATGCAATATAACCGAGTGTAGTTTGGCAACTCACACATTGTGAGTTAGCAAAAAAGACTTGGTTTTGGCAGGATGCACAAGTAAAAAATTTCATTGGCGGCTGTATCAGTCGTGATCTTTTGGACTTAGTATAATTGATCTTGATTCAGTTCGTCATGCATAGTGATCGGTTTCATTTGTCTTTTAAAACTGAATTGCTGACTGCGTATAATATTTATAATGAACGATATTTGCTTGATGGCTTTTGTAGAAAAGATAATCTTTCCTGTATTTATGCGTGTGCTAGAGCAAATCCATGAAAAATGCGATTAAACATAACTGCTGTTTTCAGTCAGCTACTGTGAGTGGTTTTGCAGATGGTGCTTAATCGTATAAAATTTATATCGTAGTGTAATAAAAAGCTTGATTTAGGCGCAGATTCGTCAAAAATAGTACGTATGTGAAGTCATCCCTTATTTGAACTTTCAAAGTTTTTTAAGTTTCTAGGAGTAAAATATAATGATAATGAACGTATCACCAAAAAAATGGCTACTCATGGGGTTAGGAGCGATGTTCCTTTCGGGTTGTGCAACGACCGCTACAGACCCAAGTCGTCAAAATGTGGGTACGACAGGTTTGCTGATTTGTGCGAAAAATGAGCTTTGTCCAGTAGTTACTGTAAGCTGGAATGAATCGAACAAGGAGCTACTTAAATTAAAAATGCATTTGAATAGTACCTATAACAAATATGATATCCAAAAGGTTGAATTTACAAATGAGCAAAAAAGCCAATCCTTTGCTGTAACAGGCCCTACAGAGCATGATCATGTGTTAGGTGCAAACCGTTCTACGAATTATATTTTAGCGCCTGTGAATTTGATGGGCAGCTTAAAAGGCACGAGCTCAATTAAAATGAATATTTATACTGACAAAGGAATTATCTCTCGATATGTCTATAAAGATGGTGTTTCCGCACCAATTTTGGGTGAGTTCCAGAAAGTATATCAATAAAGAAAAAATCGCCATTTGGCGATTTTTTTTATCTGCCAGATTGATATCTGGATAAGTAGTATTGCCCCCGTATCTTCTTGACGATGGTTATTACTTGGTATGCTAGCTCTTATTTTATAAATGTTTTACTGAAAATCATCTTTGATTTCCCACAATGCACTTAGATGTGTCACTTCTAAAAATAAAAAACAATTCCGCACAAAAAATAAACGTTTTTATGCGCTGTAGCTTTAAATTTGCTTTAAAAAATTGGCATGCATTCTGCTTATTCATTGGTAATACAAAAAACTTTTTTGGTAATACTGATAGGAGTTGCAGATGTCTAAACACTTCAAAGAGAGTTTAATCGCTTTAATCTCCATACTTAAGCTATTTGCCATAGAAATTTTAAGTGCAAGAGCTGGAATTTACATCAAACAAGATTTAACGAAAAAAGGATAACGACGTGTCTAAACCAAAGTTGGCGCGAATCAGTATTACTGTGCCAGAACGAACCGTTGATGCATTGGATCAAAAAATTGTTGATCAACACTATGAAAGCCGTTCGCAAGCAATCGTCGATATGATCAATAAGCATTTGATAGCGGATCAAGAGCAACGTAACGCCGTGATGGTAGGGACTTTCACTTTACTTTATAACGCCAGTGTGACTCCACTTAGGATCCAATTGCTAGATTTACAGCGCCAATTTTTAGAACAAGTCGTGAGCTCATTGCATATTCAATTGGACGAGCAAAAGATTCTAGAAGTGATGATTTTGCAGGGTCTAAGCACTGAGTTAAAAGCTTTAAGTCAAAAATTCATTGCCTTGAAAGGGGTGATTAAAGGGCATTTGGAGCTTATGGATGCCGTAATGCCTCCGATTCCGCAAAACGAAAATCTGAATGCATTGAAATCATAATGCTGTACATCTATTAGAGAGCAACTTTAAGCCTAACTGCATCGGGGAATAGCCTCATGATTAAACACGTATTTTTATCAGTATCTATGGTTTCTGCTACTTTCTTGGCAGGGTGTGACAATACTGCCAAGGTTCCAGAAAAGCAGAAAACGGCATCTGCCTCAACCAACACGCAGCCAATCACCATTGGCTATAGTGATTGGCCTGGCTGGGTTGCTTGGCAAGTTGCAATTGAAAAAGGGTGGTTAAAGGATGCAGGCTTGAATGTTGAATTTAAGTGGTTCGATTATTCTGCATCTATTAACGCATTCTCAGCGAACCAATTAGATGCAATCTCAGTATCGAATGGGGACAATTTGGTCATTGCTTCTGGAGGAACCAAGGGCGTAATGATTATGGCCACTGATTATTCTGCTGGAAATGACGTTATTATTGCGAAAGATGGGATCAACTCAATTTCAGATTTGAAAGGGAAATCAATTGCTGTTGAAAAAGGGCTAGTTGATCATCATTTGTTATCTACAGCATTAAGTGATTATAAAATTCAAGCGACTGATGTGACTTTAGTAAATGCTGTTACCAATGAGCTCCCTCAAGTATTTTCAAGTCCCGATGTTGCAGCAATTGCTGTATGGCAACCCGTTGCAAATCAGGCTTTGAAAGCTGTTGCTGGTTCTAAAATTATTTATAGTTCTAAAGACAAACCTGGTTTGATTTATGACACTTTAACGGTGAATACGGCACATCTATCCTCACATAAAGAAGATTGGAAAAAAATCATACAAGTATGGGATAAAACCGTTAAATACATCAATGATCCGGCAACGCGTGATGATGCAGTCAAAATCATGGCAAAGCGTGTTGGTGTTGAACCAGCTCAATATTTACAATTTATAGATGGAACACATCTACTGGATATAGATGCGAACAAGAAAGTCTTTGCCAAAGGCAATGGGTTAGATTCGATTTATGGTTCAACATATTTTGTGAATGAGTTTAACGTCAAAAATGGTGTGTATAGCACGAAGGTAGATGTTGATGGTGTGATCTTTCCTGAATTGGTCGAAGGTCTGAAATAATACAAATAATTTTTAAGAGGCTTTCTTTAAAAGAAAGCTTCTTTTGTATTTGATGGTTATGTATTTAAAACACTTTCTTTATCAATGACACATACTTCAAGTTTAATCCTGATGCAGTGTGATCATTTCTACTCAGACAAAAGAAAATTCAAGTAATATGACAGCTCTAAGACATTCGTCATCTATTCGGATTTCTTGTAGTGAGGGACTTGGCTCATTGGCATCGGAAATCGTAAAGTCTATCTATAGTCTGGCTCAAATATTGATTTGATTTGGCTTTCTGACTATTGCACTTCAGTTGGGTAAATTAGCTCATGCATGGGCTTTTTGGCAACAACATTAGGGGCATTTTGGGGGCAATCTTAACTTAGATCAAAAACCTCTTTGTTGTCTGCTTTATTTGGAATTTTTGCAAGTTCTGATCATTCTAAGGTTTCCGTACGTCCTTCATCAAGAGAGGGATTTAGCCTCAAGGTTTAATCCCAAAGCTCTCCGTATACTCTTTCATTTTTTCTTCAAGTTGCAAATTGCTTGATGTTTAAGTTTGTCAATTTTAGATCCTAAAAAACTTTTGTGTTTTGACTTAAACGCATAAAAATAAACTTTCAATTTCAGATGATTTGAGAAGAAAGATGCAACTAGGCATCGGGTTAGATTTCAGTACTTTTTGAAAAAACATTAATGATGATGATTCCTATGACCATAAAGGCTAAACCTAACAATGCAGGCGCATCGAGATTTTGTTTGTAGTAAACCCAACCAATGAAGGAAATTAGGATAATGCCTGCTCCAGACCATAGCGCATAAGTGATTCCCACAGGAACAGTTTTCATGGTCAGTGCAAGGAAATAAATTGCAACTAAATAACCCACGACTGTAATTGAGGCGGGTAACCATTGAGTAAATCCGTCAGAAGCTTTAAGAGCAGAAGTTGCAATGACCTCAGCCACAATAGCAATACATAAATATAGATATGACATATCTGATCAGCTCCTTACTTCACATGACTAACTTTCGTCATACGTGGGATGACAGGTAACTCAGCCAAAGCAGGGTCAAGCTCATCTTCATCAGCATGGACAAGTCGATCTACATGTTTGCGTAGTTCTTTAAACTCAGTTGTTTGCATTAAATCTTGATGTCGTGGTCGAGGTAAATTGACCTCAATAATTTCTTTAATTTCCCCAGGATTTGCTTTTAAGGCAACAATACGATCGGCCAACAAAATAGCCTCATCCATGTCATGTGTCACAAAGATGATAGTGATATCAATGTTTTGCCATAGATCTAGCAGATGCCTCTGCATTTTTTGACGAGTATGCGGGTCAAGCGCGCCAAATGGTTCATCCATCAGCAGAATCTTGGGTTCATTGACTAATGCGCGGGCAATAGCGACACGTTGTTTCATACCACCAGATAGTTGATGTGGATATTGGTTTTCATATTTTTCTAAGCCAATAATATTAATCCATTCCCGTGCAGCCGCTTCAGCCGATGCCTGACTTGCACCTTTCATCAGTGGCCCAAACATGACATTTTCCTTTACTGTTTTCCATGGGAATAAAGTGTAGCCTTGAAACACCATGCCGCGCTCAGGGCTTGGACCTGAAATAGGTTGCCCATCTACTAGCAGTTCACCACTGCTATAAGGATCTAAACCTGCCACAACTCGGCTAAAGGTTGATTTCCCACAGCCTGATGGACCAATCACACAGATCAATTCACGCTTATGAATTTTCAGATCTAATTGATTTAAAATTGTGCGCGAGCTTTTACCATGCTGAAAGATTTGGCTTAGTTGTTTGGCTTCTAAGATGACAGGGCGTTGATAAATTTGATTAAAATACTCACGAGCATTAAATTCTGTAGTTCCCATTATTTTGCTCCTACTTTCCATTTAAAAAGATGTTGTCCTAGCTTCATTAAAATCACATCGCAGAGCAATCCAATCACACCAATAATCAAAATAGCTGCAAAAACGTTGTCGAAGTGTTGATAGCGAGCTTGTTGGGTGATAAACCAGGTAATGCCAGATGTTGCGCCAATTAACTCAGAAACGATCAAATAGGTCCAAGCCCAGCCGAGTAGTACACGTTGATTTTGATAAATATCAGGTAATGCTGCAGGGATAATGACGTGAAACAGGCTTTTCGCTTTATTTGTTCCGAGTGTATAACCCGCTTCGATCAGTCCCTGATCAACCATCCGAGTGGTATTGGCAATAATTAGAATTTGTTGAAACAGTGTCCCAATCACAATAATGGCAATTTTCGGTGCATCATTTATGCCGAGAATTGCTACGGCTAATGCACCAAATGCAGGGGCTGGTAGATAACGGAAAAACTCAACAAAGGGTTCAGCAAGTTTTGAGATAGTGCTTGAGAAGCCACAAAGAATTCCAAGTGGAACCCCAATAATTGATGAAATAAAAAATGCAGTGAATACGATTTTGACGCTATGCCAGAGACTTTGATGTAACCATGGCGCATCAGCCTGTGCTGGAGCCGTCGTAAAAGATGTTACTAAAGCTTTCACTACTTCATGTGGGGCTGGTAAGTAGATTGGGTTAACCAGTTTACCTTGAGGAACGGCCAAGTCATGATCAACTGCATTTTGTGCTTCATGATAAAACACAGCTTTATCAACACGGCTTCCTTCTTGTAAAAACGGAACACTACCAGAATCTGTAATTTGTACTTGCGGATGCCAGATAAATGGTAAATAACTTACTGCACACCAAATGAGCATTGGTATTAAAAATGATCCTAAGCTGAGCAAAAATTTGCTTTTAGGACTGAGTTCTCGTGTGATGTAACCCATATTTTCCTAGCCCCAATATTACTTTTTTAATAAAACGTAATACTATTAAGCAAAATAGATGCCAAGCTTTGAGATGGGTTTTATCTGCATATTTTCATTTTAAGCCTGTTTCAATCATGAGTTTTTCATTTAACCCAGTAAATAAGCAAAGCCTTTGGCATAAATATGTTTTAAAATGTGCTATTGATAGACTGATGCTCAAAAGGGGCTGCATCGCATGGCACAAAAGTCACAACAATCTGCACTGAACGAATTGATTGCAGAACAAAAACTACTTTGTGAAGAATTTGACTCTGCTTATGTTGAAGTAAAAGGTGATGATGTCGTAGCTGTCGCTGTGCATACTTTAAATCAAGAACCCATTGTTGGTTTACGTAAAAAGCCTGAAACTGAGGAGAATGTTGCTTGGTTTATTTATGGTGGTGAATTGGGTGAAGGGCAAGACTTTTTTACAACCATGACTGTACGAGAGTTACAAGATATTTTGCCAGATGTACTTCCGTACTTGGCTCTAAGTGAAGGTTACCGTTTTATGATTGATGGTGATGACTATGAAGACGTTTGGAAAGAAGGCGATGAGTCTTAAGATATGAAAAAACAGACATGGACGTTGCTTAGTTTTTCGTTATTTTTATTATCGCTTCTATCAACCCAGAGTTATGCAGAAACAATAAAACTGACTCAGGCGCAATATGACCAGAAAATGGCTGAATATACCGCAACGGTGAATTCGACTAAAACTGTTCTAGATTCAAAAAATAACCAAGCAACTGCAACAGAGATGAAAACTGCATTTTGTCAGCGTATGGATGCTTATCATCAAATTGCTGCGCTGTCCAAGGCCAATATTGAGTTAAGTACAGCACCTGTAATGTTGATGGTGGCCAACCGTTATCTTGAACAGCAAGAGAAAAGCTTAACTGATAGCGGAATGAATGAAAGTGCTTTTTGCCCAACGGCTAAAGCTTTAAAGCTTGAAGATACGAAACGAGTCAAAAGTAAAGTAACTCAATAAGACAACACGGAATTAGCGTAGATATTAAGATCTAATTTATTGTTTCAGTGTGCTGTATAAATAGACAATGTGCCCGATTGTGTTAAGATAAATAAAATCAACCATCGTTTGAGTAGGAGTTGGTGTATGGCAGCTTATACCGACATTAAAGCAGGCAAATATGAGGATGATATGATTCCTAAACTTGCTATTCGTGCTTTTCATGATGCTTTTTTAAAGGCAACTACGCGTTCATCTGTGGTTTATGCAAAAGCTGAGCAATTGGTTGAGCGTGATATTCACGGTAATGAAACTGTTTTACAGGACTTAAGTAGTGCTTATGTCGATGTAGGCGTTTTACCGACACTGACACGTAAAAAGAAACGCGCAACTGTATAGATTGATATGCCACCTCGACAACCTAGAATAAGAATGTTTGCAGGGCCGAATGGTTCTGGTAAAAGCACTGTTAAAGATTACCTCTTGCCCCAACATATTGGGGCATATTTAAATGCAGATGAACTCGAACAAAATTTAAGACAAAGCCAACGCCTTGATTTATTGCATTATCATCCTTCCTTAAAAGCATCAGAGTTGGTCACTTTTTTAAAAAGTAAGAAACGTCCTCAAGCGGGACAGTTCGTGACTTTACTTGCGCATGAACCAATTGTGCTAGATGAATGGAAGATCGAGTTTAAAACTAATGAAATCGACTCTTATCTCTGTGCACGCATTATTGATTATATTCGGCTTGAGTTTCTGCGCTTAAAAGTCAGTTTTACTTTTGAGACGGTAATGTCGCATATCTCTAAAGTTGAATTTCTCCGGGAAGCGAAACGTCAGGGTTACAAAACCTATCTATATTATGTTTCAACAGTAGATCCACAAATCAATATTGCTCGAGTTAAGTATCGCGTCAGTGTAGGCGGACATCCAGTTCCTGAACAGAAAATTATTGAACGTTACTACCGTAGTATGGATCTGCTCATGCAAGCCGTAGAATGCTGCGATCGAGCCTACTTGTTTGATAACTCTTCTGACGGTATACAAGCGTCTTTTCTTGCAGAAATAGAAGCAGCTGAAACCTTAAAAATGAATGCCGCCGTGTCTAAGCTACCAAGATGGTTTGCAGAACGCGTATTATCAGAATTCCAATAAACTGCTTAGAAAAAGAGTCGATTATTTCATTACTTTTCATATATATACCTACATAAAAATATAATCAAACGTCGTAAATGTGTTTCATAAACCTAAAATAATAATCATGATGTAGAAATGTACCCATAACTCTATTCAGTTTCTTTAAATGAAAACTATAATGAAATAAAACGAGATAAGTTAAGTATTTCTAATCTAAAAAAAGGTCGAATAGAAAATCCCTCGGGGATATATTCAAGCTTTTTACATTATTGTGAAGAATAACTATGTAAAAGAAATGGTTTAAGTTGTCAGCTGAAGTGTTAAAAATTTGGATAATGGACTAGCAGACTTCATTGAGCTATCCCAAGGTAGATGGATGCTCCTGTAAACAGCTGTTATATGTAGGCATAGCATGATTAGAGACAAAGTACACTTGATTATTTTTATATTTTATATATTATAAATATATATTATATGGGTGATTGCCAATGCACGATTTTGCGTGGTCTTTTTTAGGTGGAATATTACTCGGCATCTCCGCCGTTGGATATTTATATACCAATGGACGAATTGCGGGAATTAGTGGTCTGGTCTCTCAAGTTTTAAACTTAAAGGGGATTATAAATACGCCTGCACTGTGGTTCTTATTGGGTCTGTTTATTATTCCGTTTATATACGCAGCTTTTGTTCAACCTGATATTCATATGGAAGCGACACCTTTCATGTTAATTATTGCGGGCGTATTGGTAGGTTTTGGCACTCGTTTAGGCTCAGGTTGTACCAGTGGGCATGGTATTTGCGGTATTAGTCGCTTATCCAAACGTTCAATCATCGCTACGATTAGTTTTATGTTCGCAGGCTTTATCACTGTGTATATCGTTCGACATATGCTTGGAGCAATCTAAAATGAGAAATGTTTGGGCATTCATTTGGGGCGGATTATTTTCAATCGGTCTCATGCTTTCAGGAATGTCGAATCCTGCAAAGGTGATTGGTTTTTTAGATATTTTCGGGCAGTGGGATGCCAGCCTAGCTTTTGTGATGATGGGTGCAATTGCAGTTGCATTTATTCCTTTTCAGAACGCTGTACGTCAGTCACACCCACAAACCTTTTATGGTGAAGTCATACAACTTCCTAAAAATACCAAAGTCGACCGAAAATTGATCCTCGGCAGTCTGCTATTTGGTATAGGTTGGGGAATTGCAGGAATTTGTCCTGCACCGAGTTTCACTTTGATTGGGTTGGGGTATTATCAAGCGATCTATTTTGTAATTGCGATGTTCATCGGCGTGTTGCTACACCGTAAAGTGATGGAGTAAATATCATGATGCAAACAGCTCAAGTCAAAGCCTTTTTTGACTCTGCAACTAACACCTTTAGTTATGTGGTGAGTGATCCAGAAACTCAGCGCTGCGCCGTGATTGATAGTGTGCTGGATTATGATGCAGCATCGGCAAAGACTAATACAGAGCAGGCTGATTTAATCATTAGTTATATTCAAGAAAATAGCCTAAGCGTAGACTGGATTTTAGAAACACATGTGCATGCGGATCATTTAAGTGCTGCACAGTATTTAAAGCAAAGACTAGGTGGAAAAACTGCTATTAGCCATAAGATTGAGATCGTACAACAAACTTTTGGTGAGATTTATCACTTAGATATTAAGAGTTTAAATGCTACGCAGTCATTTGATTACCTTTTTGCAGATCATGAGACATTTTTGATAGGCAACATAAAAGCATATAACCTTCCAACCCCTGGCCATACACCAGCGTGTTTAAGCTATGTCATTGGCGATGCTGTTTTCGTAGGGGATACCTTGTTTATGCCTGACTACGGCACATCACGTTGCGACTTTCCTAAGGGAAGTGCAGCAACGTTATTTGACTCAGTGAGAACTTTGTACACATTGCCAGATCAAATGCGGATGTTCTTATGCCATGACTATTTGCCAGAGGGCCGGGATCATTATCAATATGAAACGTCCGTTTCTGTACAAAAACATGAAAATATTCATATTAATACCGAAACACAGAAAGTTAATTTTATCGAAATGCGCAATCGCCGTGATGCAACTTTAAGTATGCCAAAATTGATCTTGCCAGCCATTCAAATCAATATGTTTGCAGGAAAATTTCCTAAACCTGAAGAAAATGGTGTTTCTTACTTAAAAATTCCGCTGAATTATTTTTAAAACCGAAATTTGACTCAAAAATTTAAGCGGGTATTAGACACAATACATATATATGATATTTTAAATTTAGCCTAAGCAAATTTACATTCAAAATAGCCCAAGCAGATTTGAATAAAAATCAAAATGTCATTTGATTTATTCACATTAAAAATTCAATATCTATAGAAATCAAATACAGTAAGTTTTATATGATTCTCAATTATCAATTTCATCAAAATGAACAACAAACAGCAAAAACACTGGTATTCGTTCATGGTTTATTCGGCAGCTTAAGTAATTTAGGAATGCTTGCTCGACACTATTATGCGAGTCATCATGTATTACAAGTCGATGTTCGTAATCATGGTTTATCTGCACATTCAGATGCTATGACTTATGAATTGATGGCTGCTGATCTGATTGACACTTTGGATGAGCTTAATATTGAACACTTTTCTTTAATCGGCCATTCTATGGGTGGAAAATTGGTCATGAAAGTGACAGAAGTGGCAGGGAATCGGTTAGAGCAACTTGTGGTGCTGGATATTACGCCTATTGCGTATAAAGAAAATCATCATGAGCAGATTTTCAAAGCATTATTTTCAGTGCAAAAAGCTGATATTGAAAATCGCCAGCAGGCCATTGAAATTATGCGTGAATATCTCAAAGAAGAAATGGTAATTCAATTTTTACTAAAGTCTTTTAGCAAAGGAAAATGGTTGTTTAATGTAGATGCCCTGTATCAGAATTATGCTCAAATTCTTTCATGGGAAAATATAAAAACATGGCAAAAACCTGCATTATTTATTCGTGGTGGAAAGTCACCTTATGTAGAAAAGCCCGAATATATGGATGCGATTCAATCGCAGTTTTCTCAAGCGCAGATTCAAACGGTTGCAGATGCTGGGCATTGGTTGCACGCAGAAAAGACTTCAGAAGTCTTAGAAATCATGAACCAATATTTGGATCATGACTGCAACTGACTAATTTAAATTTGCTGCTAAAAGTTGCCCCTCGGAGGTCAACTTTTCAGCCATCTCAGCGGTTTTTTTTAAACCAGGCATTCGATACTCGGTATGTCCATAGTCTTGGATTGACGTCCAACGTCCGCCCCAAGTTAAACCGACAGATTCTGCAACTTCGCCATAGAGCTGATAGCCACGCATCGCCCATGGGTCTCGTTCAGAAATAACGACTTTTCCATCTCGCTTAAATGCGACATCGGCTGCCAAGCCAAATTGGTGGTAACTTTGATAACCACGAGCGAGCGTTGTATTTTTATTAGTGGCTAGGGAATTTTGGCGTTGTGGACTACGATAGCCCTCAAGCAGTACCAGCTCATAACCATGTTGATCACGCATGATTTTAAATACCATTAGTAGACGCTGCTTATAGCGCGGGTTCATTTTATGCCATTTACGGTCAGCCGTTGCTAAACTGTCATACGAATGGGCAGAATGTACATCCTGAATACTCGGGTCGTAACTCAAAGTACTGGCTTGAATAGAATTATTATTAAGATCCGCTTGCTCAAGCATACTTGCTTCAACTATGGCCGCAGCAACCAATGATTCTTCTACTTCTGGTGGTGGCGATAAAATTTGTCCCTCGAGTAATGCATAAATTTGTGGATCTGATTGTCTTAAATAATCGGCTTCAATCTTAGTAGGCGTGACAGGGCTAGTAAATGCAAACATCAAGATACTGGTAAATAAAAGGAGACCTGCAACTAATATCCACCATTGCTGAATATGCCAAGAGGATTGTAATTGCTCAGGTGCCGCAGCATTATTGATGTGTTGCGCAAACTGACGAGCAGACTGAAACTTTCTTTTTCCTTGAGGAATTAACCCGACAAAAAAATCGGTAAACTTTGTTCTTAATTCATAGGACAGTGCCAAACTGAGTCCTAATGCCAGAATTAGAAAAGTAGAAAAAAGAGCATAGATCATGGTGTGGTAAGAGCCACATGTTTAGTTTCCACGGCGCGTGTTGTAATCGTTGTTTGTACATCTCCTACAGAAGATTCCTCTGGTATATCCAAAGATTGCTGTGGCCTAGTTATTTTTTGTGGGCTCTGTTTTTGCGAATGAACTGAACTGCGTGGAGAAGTATTCTGATTTTTATTCTCCTTGTTTTGAGATATTGCATTCGTCGTCGGCTTTGGTAAAGCTGTGGTTAATGCTTGGGGCCGGCGTAGAAAAGCTTTACTCAGCTCATCATCTTTGGGTTGAATAAATTCAGTAGATGACTCTGGATCACTGGTTGCTTGAGGCTGATTTGAAGCATTGACTTTGCTCGCCTCAAAAATAGCTTCGGGTTCGCGCGTTGGCATTTCATTGTCTATTGCAGTTGTTTGATCTACAGCTGGGTTTTGGTTCACTTGGAGGGATGTATTTTTTTGTTGTATAAAAAAGTAAGTAAAAGCAATGCTTGATGTTAAGAGGATACCCACACAAAAACCACCCACGGCATAGAGCATGGGTGCAGGTCTTTTCTTTTTTGCTGATGTCAAAATTTTGACTGAAGTTTGTTTTTCACGAGTCATGGATTGAGTTCTTAGGGCAAATGGATTGTGATATATGCTTGTTCAGTAGGTGCTGAAATGACATTTTCATATTTAGCTAAAGAACTCGTATTTTGTTTAGACAACATGTAGTACAAGCCACCAAAGGCTAACAATGCAAACATTACCAAGAACAGTAAAACCCAATAGAACGGTAGTTCGCGGTGAATCATGTGTTTAATTTGATCGGGCAGAGAGGCAAAGGGAGAAAAGGCAGCCTTTTTCCCTTTTAAATAGTCAATTTCATCCCCCACACGTGCTACCAAATGATTTAAATTTTCTATAGACTCAATACGATATTTACCGTGAAAACCCAACAGCATGCAGTAATGATAAACTTCTAGAGCACCTAATCGACCATGTCCTTTACGACGTAGTTCCTCTAATATTTCGAAAAAACGATAACCTGCAAGTTGTGACCCAAATAAACTCAGTTGTAGGGGGCTAATGAGCCAGCTATTTTGAAGCTCAAAAAACTGTGTATCTTGCTGAGTCACAATGGTTTCATCTAATAATGCACAGTAGGCATATTTAGCGTCTAGAATATCGTCTGCAGAAAACTGTAATTTTCGTGCTTGGTTTTCAAAGCGATCGAGCAATGCAATAACTTTTTCACGAAATTCCGTGACACTGCTAGGGATATATTGGTTTTTTAATAAAAAAACGATATAAAAACCATCATGCAATAAATCGACTAAGTTCGAGGTACTGGCAGTTTTTGCGGCTATAGGTGGTGAAACTAAACCAGTTCCAATTTGTCCATCATCAAAAAGTGAAGGGGCATTATTCATTATTATTATCCTTGGCCATTCATAACCACAATCAATTCAACAGCAATATCTTGAAACCCCGCTGGAATATAAATACAAATCGACTCGGCATCTAACATACGTTGGTATAAGTCATTATTCGGTTCGATTTCAAAGTAACTCACGCCAGACCGGACAGGAATCGCTGTTGGCACTTGTACTAAATGTTGTAACGGTACGGCTGGAAGTGCAGCAACTACACGTTGTTCAACGTCTATTGTATTGCCTACTTTGAAACGTAAAGGAACCAATTGAACCAGTTCGTGGGTTTGCATCATACTGCTTGAAACAGCCAAGTACAGCCTTGAATCACGTGTAATTTTGTCTGACTCTAAACGACCTAACCAATAAGATGGTCGGGTTTCTTTCAGTAGAATACTGATGTAACGGTTTGAAATAATGGTATCCAATAAGTCACGTAAAATGATATCAATCTCAGAAAAGCTTTCTTGTAAATGAAGATGTTGATAACGTGGTAAATGTTCCACATCATGTGCAGTCGAGAACGTGAGTAAAGAACCTGTTAAGCGCAATAACTCAAAATAAAGTCGTTCTGGGTGGATATGTGGGTATTGCAATAAATGATTTAATGTTGCATGTGCTGTATTCAGTGCATTGACCAACCAAAATGACACAATATCACCAGAGCGGAACTCAATCAGTTTCTGCTCATTTTCACGATTATTACTTTGAATGGTCTTAATTTTCACTTTAATGACATTTAAAGTACGTTTTAGACTTGAAATGAGGTTCTCAGATGACTCAATGTGCAAAATTGGGGGAATAAAATGGCGATCAAACTCAAATTGCCCAGAGCTTTGACGTTTAATCTTTGCTAAAGCTAGATATAAAAATCCATCAAGTTCTTGATTAGGCTCAATATTAGCATCTAATAATCTGAACTCGGCACGGCGGTGTAATAATGTGATATCGGCTTCGCTGGCATCTGTAAATAAGTCATGAGTCGAAGTCAAATAAGAATGATAACGACCCAGTTGCGTACTATTTTCGCTGGTTAAGTTCCTCTTGTTGGCTTGCACAATTGGAAGTGCTAAATAGACTAGAACTTCGCCACGCAGGTTGAGCTCATCTAATAAAACGGGCGATGGTAATAGATCACGCATAGGCGCCTGATAAATTTCTCCATCTTGCCAAATCACCTGAATGCTTTCGAGCGCCAAGACATGCGTTTGTAACTGAGCTTCGTCAAATTGTACTCTTTGAATGCCATAGGCAAATGGAATGGTCGAGCGAATCGTATGATTCAAGCGTTGCTCATGATAAGCATCTTGCAATTGAAAATGTTGAGGACGTAAGAAGAGACCTTCGCCCCAAAGTATTTTTTCTGCTTTAAACATGAAGATTACCAGTTATCAGATTCATTAGATTGTGGTTGTACACCCAAAAGTTCTTGGATGTTAAGGAGTGGATTTTCATTTTTAATGACTTGATTTAGCCACTCGTGAAGTGGCATCTGATTCCACTTTATAGTTTTCTGCAACATGTAACTTACGGGACTGTGTGGTTCATTAGCTTGGAAATAGTCTGAGATATCTTGCAATACACGCATTGCTTGTTCACGATTTACGAGGTGATTTTGCGGTTGCACCTTAAAATTTTGAGGCATTGGTGATGTATTCTCTAAGCTGATTTGTTCTTCTTGTTGCATCAATGAAAGTCTTTGGCTACTTATCATTGCTGGTGTTGCTGATTCTGTCGATGTATTGATGGCATGTGTTTGCACAAAAACATCAGTTTTATAGAGTTTCTTTAAACTGATATGGACATTTTCAAGCTGCGTATCAATAGCTGCAAAGCTAGGGGCATCGAGTCCCATGAGGCGATCTAACACACTTTTGAGTTGAGACCATTCGGCTAGAAGTGCTGAAAAGTGTTGATAATTTTGATATTGAAATGATTTTGATGTATTAAATAAACTGTGCTCGAACTGTTCAATCCCCTGAGATTGGACAGTATGATTTTCCTCGTAATTTTCGATTTGTTTTAATTGCTGATTTTTTTGTCTCAGCATCGCTTCGTAGTCACCCAGTGAAAACTGAGGAGAATGTGTGATTGGAACTCGTTTAATCAAGGCAACCAATTGATTGATTGAACCTTGTAATAAACCTAAACGTTGATCTAAATCATCTTCTTCCATTTCAGGATGTAACTGTGTCCAATAGTTGCTCAGTGTCCGATGCATTAGCTCAAGTGCTTTGGTTATGCCTTCAAATCCATACAAGTGGGAGCAAGCTTCAAGTAACCAGCCCAGTAAACGAATGTCTTTTGATTTTTCAGTTAAAAGCTCAATAGATTTTTGATGTACAAAATGCCAATCTGCTTGTTTGGGTTCAGCAACCCAATCTCCTTGATCGAGTAGTGGATCATCTTGAGTTTTTGCAATTTTAATGGCATGAAACTCATTGGAAAAAGATAGATCTTGTCCACAAGGATAGTCGCTTGAAATAGGAGACAGTAAAGACTCAAGTTCTAAGCTCATAATTCGATACTCTATAAATTGGGTTAGGCTTGATCTACTTGTTTTTTATTCGGCTGACGTTTTTTGGGAACTTTTGTTTTTTCAATTGGATCTAAACGGTAGGTGATTTCATCATCTTTAGCATTGATATAAATCACTTTAGGCACATTATCTTCCGCTAATGCTATTAAAATTTCAGTTGCTAAAGCAGGCAATACCGTAGCATTTAAAATGTGATCTATATTACGCGCACCGCTATCGACTTCCGTACAGCGGCTCAATAGCAACTCGACTAAGTCGTCTGTATAGTGAACTTTGGTTTGATACTGTTTTTCAAGACGAGCTGTTATTTTACTGATTTTATGATGAATAATTTCAACTAATAAATCATCATGTAAAGGTAAATACGGAACGATCTGCATGCGTCCTAAAAATGCAGGCTTAAATTGTTTATATAGACTTGGCTTTAGATGTTCAATTAAGTTTTCTGCGCTTGGCCATGTATCAACAGGTTGATTGATGCAAGCTTGCATAATTGCAGTTGAACCGACATTTGATGTTAAAAGGATCGTGGTATTTTTGAAGTCAATAAGTCGGCCTTCACCATCTTCCAGTGTCCCTTTATCAAAGACTTGATAGAATAATTCTTGAACATCATTGTGCGCTTTTTCTATTTCATCGAGCAGGACAACACTATAGGGATTCCGCCGAACAGCCTCTGTTAATATACCGCCTTGTCCATAACCAACATAACCAGGAGGAGCACCTTTCAAAGAGGAAACAGTATGTGCTTCTTGATATTCAGACATATTAATCGTAATAAGATGTGATTCTCCACCATAAAGTTCATTGGCTAAAGCAAGAGCAGTCTCAGTTTTACCTACACCACTTGGACCAACAAGCATGAATACACCTTGCGGTTTGTTCGGATCATCCAGTTTTGCTTTAGATGTTTTAATACCCTGAACCAGTTGATGAAGGGCATAGTGTTGTCCCATGACGCGGGCTGAAAGCTTATCCTCTAATGTTAAAATCTGTTGGATTTCATCATTCAACATATTGCCGACAGGAATACCTGTCCAATCTGAAATAATTTCAGTAATCATTTGCGCATTAACACGTTCAAAGACCAATGGACTTTGACCTTGTATTTCAGCTAATTCTTCACGTAATGTTGCAATTTCTTTTTGAACATTTTGATGATTTAAATCTTTTTGTCGTAGTTTAATCTTTTCAACGAGTGAACGCTCTTTGTGCCATTGCTTTTGTGTCAAATTAATCTCTGTATCTAGCAGTGTTAGTTTGTGCTTTAAATCTTGTAAGCGTTCATGATGAATTGGCAGATTCTGGTGCTCATTCTCCAAAATTTTGTATTCAAGTTTTAGATTATGTTGTTGAGCCAGTTGTTGATCTAACTTCACAGGCTGCGCATTTTGGGTGAGCGCAACACGAGCAGCAGCCGTGTCGAGTACACTAATGGCCTTATCAGGAAGTTGACGACCACTGATATAACGATGTGAAGAATTTACTGCAGCGATGACTGCTTCATCATCTATATTGAGATTAAAATGTTTGGTCATCACGGGAAGCATGGCACGTAACATATCAATAGCTACTTCTTCTGTTGGCTCTTCAACTTTAATGACTTGGAAGCGTCGGCTAAGAGCCGCATCTTTTTCAAAATATTGTTTATATTCAGCCCAAGTCGTGGCTGCAATGGTACGTAACTCACCACGTGCCAATACAGGTTTTAATAAATTAGCAGCATCATTTTGTCCTGCTTGTCCACCTGCACCAATTAAGGTATGTGCTTCATCTATAAATAAAATAATAGGATGGCTCGAACTTTGAACTTCTTCAATCACCTGCTTTAAACGATTTTCAAATTCTCCTTTAACACTCGCACCAGCCTGTAATAGCCCCATATCGAGAATATGAAGTTGTACATTTTTTAAAGCGTCAGGGACTTGGTTGTTGACAATTTTGAGTGCAAGACCTTCGACAACTGCTGTTTTTCCTACACCTGGTTCACCTGTCAGTATGGGGTTGTTCTGACGTCGGCGCATCAAAATATCAAGCATTAAACGGATTTCAAATTCACGCCCAATGACTGGATCAATTCGCCCATTTTTAGCTTTGTCAGTCAAATTAATGGTGTATTGATCCAGCGCTAATGTCTTGTTTAAAGTGGGAAGTATTGGAACGTCAGTTGGTGTTAAGACTGTTTGCTGATAGCAATCTTGTTCACTACTGTTAGTGCATAGGTCTATAAACTTATGCTTCATTGTATCAATTGGAAATAGTTCAAAAAGACTCGAGGCACGTGATGCGATTTGGTACAAATCAGGCGCAGTTAGTAGTGCAATCAATAAATGCCCAGTTCTAATGATGGAATTTTGTTCAGCAGACGCAAGTAACCATGCCTGTTCTAATAAACGAACTATAGATTGGGCAAAAATTGGTGTCCGAACATTGCCCTTGGGTAAGTGCGAAAGGCTGAGCTGTAAATCAATAACTAAATCTGCATGAGAAATATTGTATTTTTCCAGTAATAAGAGAAGGTCATTTGTCTCTGATTGTGACAATAATTCCAGAAAGAAATGTTCAATTTCAATTTCATAATTTTGTTGATTAATACAACTATTTGCTGATTTTTCTAACCCAATACGTGCGTGATTAGATAGTTTCTTAATTAGAATTTTAAGGTTATTCATATATAACTCAGTCATGGTTTATAGCAAGGCTTTAACAAGCAATCATGTGCCAATCGCAATTTGTTTTTTTTGGTTAAAGCTAAATTTTTTTATAAATTAGTGTTTTATGTTTAATTTAAAATACTATTTTTTGCTATTTTATATATATGACCTAAGAATACACAAATCATTTTTAGATAAAAAAGATATAAAATTACAAAAAGAGAACATAAAAAGATCAAAATTCTTTTGTTCGGAACATTTATTTCTTGACTTTAGGTGGGATGTTTTTGTTAAATCTCAGTGTATTAAATAACCAATAAAGAAGCGAGAGTTTAGGTCGCTAAATATTAATTTGAAGTTATACCCATAATAATTTTAATTTTTTATTCATAATAAGTTTGAGGCAAATTTTGAAAAGTTACTATTTTATTTTATCTACATCCATTCTATTGGCTGCGACGTCACTTGCTTTTGCAGACACAGAAGGTGTGATTCAGCTAAGCAATAAGTGTATTAAGGCATATCCACTGGTTAGTGGAGAAACTGATCAGAATTTACTGCATTTATATATGCAGCTTTGTGATAAGAAAAATAAAAAAGATGATGTCTTAAAAAATCAGCTCTCAGTTCAGGCGGCAAAACGCTATCAAGAGCTTGGGAAAAATTATAAAGCGTTACAATTGGTTGAAACATTAAATGCTCAAAATATACAGCACTCTTCACTTACAGATACGCGGTTTTTAGCGGGTATTGCGATTGCAAATGCAGCATTAGACTATATGCGCCAAGAAGAAATGCGTTATTTATCAGCAGACTTAACCTATCCGCCTGCTAAAAACTTGTCACAGAGCATACAAAATTCTCTACCAGCACCAGACACCAGTGACGCAAAAGCAGTTGTGCTGAAGACCTCCAAAAAAACAACACGCAAGCCTGCTGTTACTAGTTCTAAAAAAACAACAAAAAAGGTAACTACTCAGCAAGTAAAAACAAAAAAAGTTGAAAAAATACAATCAGTTGAATCTTTAAATAAATCGAACGCAAATCCATTTAATGCGCTTTAAAACTTAAATTGAAAGAATAACGAACAGGATTTTTACATGGCTAAACGTGAAAGTGTACAGAAAAAGCTACAGCGCATTCGACCACCGCGTGTCCAATTAACATACGATGTTGAAGTGGGGGATGGTAAAGAAATTAAGGAATTACCTTTCGTTGTGGGGGTTTTAGGAGATTTTTCAGCAGCCTCTGAACTAGAAAAAACCAAGCTTAAAGATAAAAAATTCATTAATGTTGATTTAGAAAACATTGATGAAGTTATGGAGTCATTATTGCCTCGAGCAACTTATCAAGTTGAAAATACTTTAACTGATGACGGTGGTCGAATGTCAGTCGATCTGACTTTTAAATCTATGGAGGATTTTCGTCCTGAAAATGTAGTTCAGCAGGTCGATCCATTACGAAAGTTGGTAGAGGCACGTGAACGTTTGACGGATTTACGAAATAAAATTTCAAACAATGAACGTTTAGAAGATTTGTTAGATCAAGTTTTACAAAATACTGACCAAGTGCGCAAAATGAGTGTGGAGGCAGAGAATGAATAATTTTCAATCTACAGCAGTAGCTCAAGACACTACAGAAGAATTTACGTTATTAGACTCAATCGTTGAAAGAAGTCGTATAGCGCGTAATGAAGAAGAACATGATCGTGCTAAAAGTCTAATTGGTGAATTAGCTAAAGAAGTGATGGCTGGAACAATTACTGTTTCAGAAAATATGACCTTATCTATTGATAAACGTATTGCAGAAATTGATGCGCTCATTTCGACTCAACTCAGCAGAATCATGCACGATGAACAATTTCAAAAAATTGAATCGACATGGCGTGGTTTATATTATTTTTGTCAGGAAACGCCATCTAATCCGCTTATTAAAATTCGGATGTTGAATACTACAAAAAAAGAGCTAATTAAGGATTTTCAAGGTGCAACAGATTTTGATCAAAGCACACTGTTCAAAAAAATATATGAAGAAGAGTATGGTTCATTTGGTGGAGCGCCATATGCCACATTAGTTGGTGATTTTGAGTTTGACCGCACGCCTTCAGATATGTATTTGCTTGAACAAATTTCGCATGTTGCAGCAGCAGCACATGCACC
>NZ_QKVN01000032.1:0-42454 GCF_003231195.1 Acinetobacter sp. WCHAc060042 | reverse complement strand
TTTGAGGCCAAATAAATTGATTCACTAAGCTGTAAAACCACCATCTACAGCATACTCAGCGCCAGTCACAAAACTGGCTTCATCTGATGCTAAAAATGCAACGACCGAAGCAACATCATCAGGTTGACCAAAATACCCCAACGGAATCATTTGGCTCACTTTATCAATATGGGCCTGAGATTCTTCAAAAGATAAATCCGCTTTTTCATAAATTGGGCTATCAATTGGGCCAACTGAAACAGCATTTACTCGAATTTTTTCTACAGCCAACTCTCTTGCCAAAGACTTTGTGATTGCTGAAAGTGCTGCCTTACTGGCCGAATATAGAGCCATGTTTGCAAGTGGTCGTTGGCTGACCGAAGAGCCAATATTGATGACGCTTCCTTTGGACTCCCGCAATAAATCTAAACTTTGACGAATAAACTCCACAGGACCACGAACATTGATATGAAAAATAGCATCAAAAGATAAAATATCTAAGTTTTCGATACTTGCAACGGGAGCAACACCTGCATTATTCACTAAAATATCCAAGCGACCAAAGCGGTGTTTAAGCTCAGCAATCGTGTTTGAAATGTCTTCCAAACATGCAATATCACCAACGACATAGTCAATATTTTGATGTTGACTTGTTTCAACTAAAGGCGCACGTGTTCGTCCCATAATCAAAACTTTTGCCCCTTCATTGGCTAAACGTTCAGCAATTTTTCGACCGATGCCAGAGCCTCCTCCCGTGACCAAAGCGACTTTATTCATTAGCTTCATTTTTATGTTCCATAGGTATTATTTAAAAAGATGAAAATCTTTTGCAATTTTTAATGGAGAAAACTCTTCTATTTCATAGATCGCACACCGATGTTTAACATAAGGGTCTAGTGCCACAATCCGCTCTAATTCATCTTGATTTTCAGCTTGGGCAATAATAACCCCAGCACTGTTTTTTGAGAGATTTCGACCAAAAGTCAAAAAGACTTTATTGTCAAATTGCTGATTTAAAAATTCAATGTGTTGAGCATGGTATTGCTCGCTGATCTCACCGAGATCAACAGAAACATGGATTAAATACATTTGAACCATTTCCAAAAAATTAAAGCATAAGTATCAATTTAAAGTGCTGAGTAAAATCACGCCGTAAAGACTGAATAACTGAATATTTACATCTCAATATAAGTTTTCAATTTGGCGCACTAAACGTTGTGCATGTTCCTGTGCAGCCATAGTCTGTTGCTGTAAACCATCTTCATCTCCACGCGCAAGATAGCTAACACCTGTTGTATAGACTGGTGCTTGTAGGTCTAAATTGCATAATGCAGCAAGACTGTCGAAGGGTGCCAATAGCGTTTCAAGTGAGTGTTGCATGATTGCATTTGGCGCATAAGCAACTTCGGGAGCTCCCGTGGTAAAGGACAAAATCAATTGCTTACCGCCCAATTTCGCATTTGAGCCATGAGAAAAACCATGTAGAAAAACCTGATCTAGCCATTTTTTAAGCAGCGCTGGTAATGCATACCAATGAAATGGAAATTGCCACACAATAATGTCCGCAGCTAACAGTGCTTGTTGTTCAAGCTCAATATCGAAAACTTCATCTGGGTAAAGTTCATCTAACTTACGAATTTTTGCATGAGGGAGTGCAGTTGTTACGTGATTGAGAATGGCGGTATTCGCAACCGAATCTTGTAAATTGGGATGTCCTGAAATTACGAGTATTTTTTTCATCATATTTACCTTTAGAAAATTAAGCCCACTGTTGAGACGCATACAATGCTTGTCTTAACCAGATTGCCACTTAAGCCCACATGGGGTTGAACATGGAATGAATGGTAGTCAGAAAAATTGTGATTGATAAGGTAGGTAATTGGCACTACATTAGTATCTAAAAGTTAATAGTTGTGCATTGATATGAATGGCTCAATTTATAATTATTTGGTTGTATTCCATGCTATCGTCAATGAGGGAAGTTTAGCTGCAGCTGCACGGCAGCTTGAAACTGCCCCACCTGCTGTCAGTAAGTCCTTAAAACTACTTGAGCAAACTATAGGCTTGCCCTTATTTAATCGCACCACACGTCATTTGGAGCTTACAGAAGCGGGACAACATCTGTTTCAAAACACACAAGAACCAATTAAAGCGTTAACAATCGCGCTAGAAAGTGTTCAAGACTTAAAGAGTGAACCTGCTGGTATTGTGCGAATCACAACAGCTCGTTATGCCTATCTAAGTGTTTTACAGCCCTATTTAGGTGAGTTCTATCAACGATACCCACGTATTCAACTTGAAATTGCGATTAACGATGGAACGATCAACATTTCAAAAGAGGGCTATGATCTGGGTATTCGCTTTGGAAATAAAATTGAAGAACATGTGGTAGCACGTCAAATTTTACCCAAACAAACTCAAGGATTATTCGCATCAAAACATTATCTTGAACAGCATGGAGTTCCGCAAAAACCTGTAGATTTAAAACAACATCAGTTAATCGGCTATCGTTTTACAACAGCGAATACGTTTTCTCCATTGCTTTTACAAGAAAATGGAAAAGAAATTAGTGTTGAAATGCCTGTCTCTTTCATTGCTAATGATATAGATGTCAATATGGATGCAATTCGGCAAGGAATCGGTATCGGTCGAATTTTTTTAATAAATTTAAAACAACAGCATGATCAAGAAAACTTTATTCCTGTGCTCAAGCCATACTGGAGAACATTCCCTCCTGTTTATCTCTACTATTTACAAAATAGTCAAAAGTCTAAACGTGTAAGGACGCTCATTGATTTTTTACTGGAAAAAAATACCGTATAAAAACTGCTCTCATTATCTATGCTTTCGCTTTTTTATTATTTAAGTGTTCAACTAAGCCTCACTTTCAGATTCGGCATAGTATGTATTAAGTAGTCGGTGTGCATTTTCTTCGCAGCTTAAGTCTTGGGGCTTATTTTGTATCGAATCAATCAGGATCAGTAAGTTCTTTTTATTTTCAGCCAACATTTTTTGCATTTTCACAATTTCTTGTACTTTGCCATTCAAGGTCTGAATCAATTTGTCATGATTCCAGTTCGCAATATTTGCAGGGATCAACGATTTGATCTCTTCTAAGGAAAAGCCAACTTGTTGTGCCTGCCTAATCAGATACAATTGTTTTAAATCTTCTTCTGAATATTGACGGTAACCATTCGATAAACGCTTAGGTTTAGGCAGTAACTGGATTTGCTCATAATAGCGAATTGTAGGCGTACTCAACCCACTCAGTTTCGACAACTCACTAATATTCATACGAAATACCCTCTTTATATTCAAGTGAACTTGAAGCCTGTGATATACAAAAATCAATCATATTTAAGCATGCGGTAGAGAGTATAGAAAAATATCAGTGAGTTTATTCACGGACTGATATTTCTCACGATGATGACTTTTACACCCTCTTTTAGTCAGGACATAAGCAACTATTTTATGCTATGTGACGTTTGCTCTCTTAGACTTAAACCAAAGCTTTTGCACGGCGTTGCATACGATGACGATATTGCTTAGTACGTTTGCTCATTGCAAGTTGCTGTAAAATCAATGCCCAAAATGGTGATACTTTAGGGTTTGGTTTCTTACCTTGACTCAATTTGCGTAGCTGAAACTTTACAGTTGACAAGTTGGCAACCGAAGCAAGTGCTTTGTTTTCCCACTCTATTGGTTTGAGTTCAGGGGCAAGATTTTGACCTAGTTTCCACGCATTAGGTAAATTTGGCTCTAACGCAAGCGCAGTCCCAATCCCCACCATTTCTACACCACTTTGTATGACCTGCTCAGCCACTGGCTGACGACGAATTCCCCCTGTGACCATAATCGGCATTCGAGCGATTTTACGGATTTCTGTAGCAAATTCTAAAAAGTAAGCTTCACGTGCAAGCGTTCTTCCATCACGGGCTTGGCCTTGCATTGCAGGGGCCTCATAACTACCACCTGAAAGTTCAACCAAATCCACAGCAAGCTCATTCAACATTTCAACCACTTGCTTGGCATCGTCTGCACTAAAGCCACCACGCTGAAAGTCGGCCGAGTTAAGTTTTACCGCAACTGCAAATTGATCAGACACAACTGCACGTACCGCTTTCACAATTTCGAGTAAAATTCGAGCACGGTTTTCCAATGAACCACCCCACTGATCTTGGCGTTGGTTACTGAGTGGTGATAGAAATTGACTGAGTAAATAGCCATGTGCAGCATGAATTTCCACACCCGTAAAACCTGCCTGCTCAGCCAGTTGTGCTGTACGTGCAAACCGCTGAATGACTTCTTCAATCATCACTTCTGTCATTTCAACTGGTGTTGCAAACTTATCCGACATTTTGCCTAAATCTAAAGCTACAGCAGAAGGAGCCCAAGTGTCTTGCCCCATATTCGACTGCATCTGACGTCCAGGGTGATTAATTTGCAACCAAAATTGAGCACCTTTGGCACGTCCAATATTTGCCCATTCTTTAAATAGATCAAGATGTTCGGTATCTTCAAGCACCACCCCGCCAGGTCCTGTCATTGCCCGACTATCAATCATGACATTTCCAGTAATGATCAAACCGACACCACCCTCTGCCCAAGTATGATAAAGATTAAATAAATCTTGTGATGGTGCTTGCTCTAAAGTTGCCATGTTCTCTTCCATTGCCGCTTTAGCAAGGCGGTTTGGAATCGTTGTCCCATTGGGTAGGGTTAATGCATCAAATATGTTCATCATGATCACCTCTTTTGATCTGATAACTACTTTAAGATTAAAGTTAACTTTAATGTCAAGTGATTTTTATACACGATCAAAATAAAAATGAGCAATCTTTAGGTCACTCATAGTTAAAGTGGATTTTGTATCTAGATACAAAATTTTGGATTAGCTTTGCATAATGACCAATAATTCAAAGTCAAAGATTTTAGGGTCACGGTCAACATTTCCTGAAAATACCTGAATACACGTTTAATCTCTCATTTTGATGGGTAACGAATATCTAAGAATGTAATGCCTCCCTGTCTTACTGACATCATTGGCCTCTGCTTAAAGCAGCTAAGATCCAGCACATCTATTGTTAATGGCATAGCATACTGTCAGAAAAAGAAAGGTTATATTGAAATGTCAGCACGTGAAAATCTTTTCTAATGCTGTGATTCATGTAAAAGATTGCGAATAAATAGCAATTTTATGTCTGTAAATATTTACACTTTTCCCGACTTGACATTCAAGTTCACTTAAAGCTTATAGTGTTTATAGCAAACACAGGTGTACTACTGACCTTAAGCATAATTCCATGAGGAGTTTCTCCATGACGGCAATAAAAAACAAAAAATATGATTTGGTGGTATTTGGTGCAACCAGCTTCGTTGGACAAATTTTAACAACTTACCTAAGTGACTACCTCTCAATGCAAGGTGAGTCAGGTGAACAAATTCAGTGGGCAATCGCTGGCCGGTCATCAAGCAAACTCAATGCGTTAAAAAATAAACTTGGTGAAAAAGCACAAAATTTGGACATTATGATTGCAGATGTCAATGATACTGACGCAATTCACACGCTATGTGAACAAACCCGTGTGGTTGTTTCAACCGTAGGTCCTTATGCACTTTACGGTGAACCGATGATCAAGGCCTGTGTTGAAACAGGTACAGACTATTGTGACCTTACGGGCGAAACACAATGGATTAAAAAAATGATCGACAAGTATCAAAGCCAAGCCGAACATTCTGGTGCACGGATTGTACATTGTTGCGGTTTTGATTCTGTCCCTTCTGATATGGGCGTGTATTTTTTACAACAGCAAGCACAGCAACTTTGGCATGCCCCAGCGACCAACGTCAAAATGCGAGTGAAAGTTTTAAAAGGCGGCGCTTCTGGCGGAACGGTGGCCAGTTTAATCAATGTCATACAAGAAGCCGCCGCTGATCCTGCACTACGCAAAGCTTTAGTGAACCCGTACCTCCTTGTACCACAAAATCATACGCTCAGTGCACGTCAACACTATGTAAAATCAGCTGAGTTTGACAGCGATTTTGATGCATGGATTGCCCCCTTTGTTATGTCTGCTGTTAATGAACGGGTTGTGCACCGTTCAAATGCACTTGCAAACAATGCCTATGGGGCAAACTTTAGCTATAACGAAGCCATGCTGACAGGCCAAGGTTGGAATGGTCGTGTCAAAGCTTATAGCTTGGTCGCAGGATTAGGTGCATTCATGCTTGCAGCCGTCACCAAGCCTGTCAGTAAATTGATGGAGCGCCATATGCTCCCAAAACCAGGGGAAGGCCCGACACCCGAGCAACAACGCTCTGGCCGTTTTGATTTGCGATTTATTGGCAAGTCAGATGCAGGACAAAGTCTTCGAATCAAAGTCACAGGCGACCGTGATCCAGGTTATGGGTCAACAGGAAAAATGTTGGGGCAAGCAGCATTAAGTTTAGTTTTGGATCATCATAAAAATGGCGAGAAAACGGGACGAAATGGCGGTTTTTGGACCCCTGCAACGATGTTTGATGAGCGCTATGTTGAACGCTTAAAACAGCATGCAGGTATTGGCTTTGAAGTGATTTAAGTCTTTATCAACTCATTGATAGAAAAGTATGTAAGGCGCATCATGCATTTTAAATACACAGGGTTATGTATTTAGCTGATGATGATTGAAATGCAGACTACAAATAAAAAAGAATGAAGCAACACAGGCCTCATTCTTTTTTGTTGAATCTTAAAAATATCTGTTTGAACATCATACAAAGTATTATTTGTTGCGCCTTTGCATCGTGATGTTTAGCTTTACTTTAGAACATATTCCCAAATAATGAATCCGAGAAAAAATCCAAGAAATGAATATAAAGTAATGATAAAGAATACAAACCAAGCTTTATTTTTTTTCAGTAAAAAGTTCATTTCCAATACCTCAACGCTTTATCTATATTTGTTATTCTAAGGTTTAGGCTATAAATGGACAGATACAGTTCTTTATGAAAAAAATATAACAGACTATAACAGATTTGCCATTTTTAACTCCCAAATGCGATTAGGCTGATATCAAGTAGTATAAAAAAGCATGAGGGGTATATGTGCCTCCCCATGCTTCAGTTGATTAAAGAATTAAATTTCCGTTTCTTTCTTAGCATTCATCCAACGATACAACACTGGCAATAGTACCAAGGTCAATAACGTCGAAGAAATAATTCCACCAATCACCACGGTCGCCAGTGGACGTTGAACCTCTGCCCCTGTGCCCGTGGCAAGCGCCATAGGAACAAAACCTAAAGACGCCACACAAGCGGTCATTAAAACAGGCCTTAAGCGCAAAATCGCCCCCTGCCAAACAGCTTCATGTAAGTGGTATTGCCCTCTTAACTCTTTAATGAAGGTCAGCATGACCAAACCATTTAAGACGGCAACGCCAGACAAGGCAATGAAACCAATACCCGCCGACATCGACAAGGGAATGTCTCTTAACCATAAGAAAAGCACACCACCTGTTAAAGCAAATGGAACACCCGTGAACACCAGTAGGCTTTCTTTAATGTTATGGAAAACAGCCATCAGCAAAATAAAGATCGTCAATAATGCCAGTGGAATCACAATCTGCATTCGAGCCTGTGCCGAAGCCAGATTTTCAAACTGACCACCATATTCAATCCAATAGCCACTTGGTAGTGGATACTGCTTCAGTTGAGTTTGTACCTCTGTGACAAAAGAGCCCAAATCACGCCCTTCGACATTCGCAGTGACAATCACACGACGTTTGCCATTTTCACGGCTGACTTGATTGATGCCATCCATCATTTTTACCGTGGCAATATCGGTGAGTAAAATACTGCCGCCATTTGGAAGTTGTATTGGCAGTTGCGCAATCCCACTGACACTACGGTCTTGTTCACTGAGTCGAATCACAAAGTCAAAACGGCGGTCGCCCTGTAAAATTTCACCGACATTTTGTCCGCCAATGCTTGCTGATACATAATCTTGTATGGTTTTGACACTTAGGCCATATTGCGCTGCCAAGCTTTTATCAATTTCAACATTAAGCAAAGGTAAACCCGACGTTTGTTCAACTTTGACTGCGGTACTGCCTGAAACTTGTTGAATCAATTTACTGATTTTTTCAGCTTCCGCATTTAATACTTGCATGTCATCACCAAAGATTTTGACACCGACATCACTACGTACACCCGATATTAACTCATTGAAACGCAGTTCAATTGGCTGAGAAAACTCACTGTTGTTACCGGGCAATGTCGCTAAATACGCCTGCATACGGCTACGCAGTTCATCCAATGTTTCTTTCGGGTTTGGCCACGCATCACGGGGTTTTAACATGACATAACCATCTGAAATATTTGGTGGCATTACATCGGTCGCCACTTCAGCCGTGCCTGTTCGCGCAAAAATAGCATGTATTTCAGGGAATTTCTTCAGAAGTAGCTTTTCCGTATTTTCCTGAATACGAAGTGATTCTTCTAAGCCTGTACTAGGGGAACGCAGTTGCTGTACAGCAAAGTCACCTTCACTCAGTTGCGGTGCAAACTCACTGCCGATCCGCGTTGCGAGTAAACCTGTTAATACCAATAAGCACAGTGCAAAGGTTAAAACCACTGCTTTGTACTGATAGGCACAGTCCAATACTCGCTGATATCGCTCTTTTAACCACAACATCCAACGGCTTTCAGTTTCTTTAATGTCACCTTTAACAAAAAGTGCAACAGCCGCAGGCACAAAGCTGATCGACAAAATAATGGCCGCAACCAGTGCAAGTACAACCGTCAAAGCCATTGGGTGGAACATTTTGGCTTCTACGCCAGTCAGTGCAAAAATCGGTAAATACACCACTAAAATAATCAGCTGACCAAAAATAAGTGGACGACGAGCTTGGCGCGCTGCTAAAAATACTTCTTTAAAGCGTTCCGACTGAGTTAACGGTCGTTTGAGCAGTTGTTGTGCATGGGCTAAACGGCGAATACAGTTTTCAACAATTACCACTGCGCCATCAACAATAATACCGAAATCCAATGCCCCTAAACTCATCAGGTTGGCACTGATGTTCTGTTGTGCCATGCCTGTTAAAGTAAACAGCATAGACAGTGGAATCACACAGGCTGTAATTAACGCCGCACGAATATTACCCAAGAATAAAAACAGGATCACAATCACCAAGATTGCGCCTTCAATCAAGTTCTTTTGCACCGTTTTAATGGCTTTTTCCACCAAAGTTGTGCGGTCATAAACTGTTTCGATTTTAACGCCCTGCGGTAAACTGCTTTGCACCTCTTGAATTTTGGCGTCTACAGCTTTAGACACCGTTCGACTGTTTTCACCCATCATCATCATAGCGATGCCGAGTACAGTTTCTTCGCCGTTATAGGTTGCGCCTCCTGTTCTGAGGTCATGATCAATTGAAACCTGCGCAATATCCGCGACACGAATGGGGTTCCCATTTGGGCTGGCAACCGTTGTATTTTCAATGTCTGCAAGACTGTTGAGTGTCCCTGGCACACGAACTGTGAGCTGCTGACCATTTTCCTCAATAAAACCTGCCCCACGGTTTTCATTATTTTCCTGTAAAGCGATTTGCAGTTGGCTCAAGGAAATATTCAACTGCTGCATACGGTTTAAGTCAGGAGCAACCACGTAGGTTTTGTTAAACCCGCCAATACTGTTGACCTCTGCAACCCCTGCAACACGTTGCAATTGCGGACGAACGATCCAATCTTGGATCTCCCGCAAGTCCATCGCGCTATAAGCTGTACCATCGGCTTTTTTGGCATTCGGTTCAGCTTTAATGACCCATTGATAAATTTCACCTAAACCCGTCGAAACTGGCGACATGGTTGGAGAAACATCACTGGGTAAATCCGCTTTGGCTTCTTGTACCCGCTGATTAATCTGCTGGCGTGCCCAATAGATATCTGTACCATCCTTAAATACGATGGTGACTTGGGATAGACCATAACGTGAAATAGAACGAGTCAACTGTAAATCTGGAATACCCGCCATTGCCGTTTCAATTGGATAGGTAATCCGCTGCTCAACCTCCAGTGCGGTAAAACCATTGGCTTGGGTATTAATTTGTACTTGCGTATTGGTAATATCGGGCACTGCATCAATCGGCAGTTTTTGATAGCTGTATACACCAACCGCAATCCAAGTGCAGACAAAGAGCATGACCCAAATGGCATTTTGAATAGAGAACTGAATAATTCGTTCAAACAAACCCTCAGGCTTGGGTAAATCATGATTAGTGTGCATGATCAGCCTCGCCTTTTTCGAGTTCAGATTTAAGAACAAAGCTGCCTTGACTGACATAGCGTTGTCCTGCTTTTATACCTGAAACGACTTCAATCCATTGACCATCATTTGACGCTTGTCCAAGTACAACAGGCTGTGCTTTCAAATGCACTTGCCCTTTTTGTTCAGCGTCGACCACAAATACTGACGTTTGACCTTCAATGTTTTGAATAGCACTTTTATGGACACGAAGCGCTGTTTTGGAACTGGTATTGTCTAAAAAGATATTCACCAAAACATTTGGACGTAATTCAGCCGCTTGGCTTTTTAATTTAGCGCGTACCACTAAGCGCCCCGTTTGGGCATCGGCCTGAGAGGTTAAGCTTTGGATGACGGCTTGATATTTTTGCTCAGAGGCATTTGGTTTAAACGTTACACTTTGATTGGTTTGTAATTGACTCGATAACTGTGCAGGCAGATTAAACTCAAGCCATAACTCTTTAAATTGTTCAATCACAAAAAGCTGATCGGCCAATTGTACGTTTTCACCCACCACGATATCTTTTTGGCTAATCACCCCTGAGATGGGCGCTTTAATGGCAAAACGACCATTTACACCACCTGTTGCCCCCAGTGCATTTAAACGGCTTTGCACGGATTGCACAGTAATCTGTGCCTGTCGGTAAGCATTTTCTGCCCGTTGGTAGTCTTGTTTAGCTGAAATACCCTGTGACCATAACTGCTGTTCACGCTGATAATCTTGACGTGCCAAGTCCAAACTGGCTTGAGCCATCCGTAAATTGGCTTGTTGATCAATCAGTTCGGGAACGGACAGTACAGCTAAAGTTTGTCCTTTTTGTACGTTTTGACCAAGCTCCACGTTCACCTGCTCCACATGCCCACCAAAGTTTGGCGAAATGTGGGCTTGCTGATCGGTATTCACCACAAGCTTTCCAGGTAAAACAGTGACTTGAGACACCACGCCTTGTTGAGCTGAAGCGATTTGAATGCCTTGCTCTGTCAATTGCTGCGCTGTCAGTTGAATCTCACCTTCCTCAGCATGTCCTTTTTCTGCCTCGGGCTCATCCGCATGTTCAGATTCTTCATGTTCTGCATGTGCATGTTCATCGGTGGTTTTATCTTTTGAGCTAAACCAAATTCCTATAGCAATCAGGAGCGTTACTAGAAGCAAAAGCCCAATCATCAATGACTGTGATATTTTTCCAAGTTGGTTCTTCAGTTGCATATTATTGTGCTCCGCCAAGGATGAGGTCTTGTATTTGTGCGATTGAGTTTTTACTAATTTGGCTATAAGCATCTGAACTACTGATCTGTTCATAGCTGGTGCCGAGGCTAAGCGCTTCTGCGGTCAATGCGGTCTGCCATGCTTGACGCAATAACTGTAACTGCCCAAGACGTATGCTTTGTAGTTGCGAGTTGGCTTGTTGAATGTCGGTAATAGACAGCTTTCCGGCTTTAAAACCTTGTAATGTACGTACTTGTACTTGTTCTGCCAAAGTTGTTTGTTGACTGATCGCACCGAACTGCTGTTTTAGTCCTTTGAGCTCATGCATGGCATTGGCAATATCTAAAATTTGCTGCTTTAACTCGCGCTGTTGCTGCTGATTCAACAAGCTTTGCTGACGCTGGGCCATCGGAATGCTGTATTGCTGACGGTTAAAGATATTCAGCGGAATATCCACGCCAACACCTAATGTGGTATCGCTATTTTCATTCGGTGCTTGACTCCGTTTCATGCCGACATTTAAGGTCGGATTGGGACGGGCCTGCACTTTTAAACTTTCAATGTTTAAATTGGACTGTTGAATGTTCAGGGCATATAGCTTTTCCAACCAACCTTCAGCAATATAACGCTGTACTGTGGCTTCACTTTGATCTGGCCATGGCATGGTGGTCGCATTGAGTTGAATATCGGCTTTGGTTTCGCCCCAAAGGTTTGAGAGTTGACGCTGTGCTACTTGTTCAGCCAGTATTGCTTGTTGATATAAACGTTGCATATCTAAGCTTTCGATTTGCGCACGTTCATAGTCAACCAAAGCAATACTACCCGCCTGATAGCGCTTTTTGGCACTGTCTAAATTGTGTTGACTCACTTTGAGCTGTGCGACATATAGCGATTTTTCAACTTGTGCTAAAGCCAACTGCGACCATGCAAATTTCACCACCAATTGGCTTTGTGCTGTCCACAGTTGTTGCTGTAATTGGCCTTGTTGGTGTGCTGTTTCTGCGAGTTTTTGATTGAGCTTACGCTGTCCAAAAACATCTAAAGGTTGGCTAATGGCAATACTGAGTTCACGATCGGTATTTGAACCAAAACCATCTTGATTGATATTTAAGCTAGGGTTTTGCCATAAACCACTGTTTTTGATGTTCAGCTCTGAAATGCTTTGACGCTGTTGCCCAATTTCACTTTGGTTCTGATAGCGCTCTACTTTTGCCAAAGCCTCATCTAAAGTCTTGACTGGTTCGGCAAAGCTCCATTGCATCGTACCTGTTGTTATGCCCACAGCAAGAGCTTGGCGTATAAACGCCTTGAATTGATTCGACATGTTTTTTCCCACTAATTTTTAGAAGAAGTGGTGGGAAATGTTTTAGGCTACCCCACCATTAGCGGGGAAAGTTCAGGAGGAGGATGTTGCCCCAATAAATCAGGGGCTTGATAGGCATTGTGCCAAAAAAACTGCGGACGCTCACGAACTTCAAACGCGAGCGGCATTTGATAGTTTATTTCTTTCGGAATAATCAAATGTGCCATTGAAGGCAAATGATCTTGATGGTCTTGATGGTCTTCACCCAATTCAAACTGATCATTTGCCGTTTGAGTATGGCTATCGGCACTGCTTTGCTGGTGTGCCTTATCATCAGACACACACAAGGTGGTTTGATGATGCCCAAAATGAAAATTTTGTTGCGTCACGACTTGAGTTTTTTGTTCTTCATGGACGCAAAAAGCTGCCGCCACGTTCCAAAGACTTTGGAACATGAATAAAGCAACTAAGACGCTAATCCACGTGGTAGAACGCATAATGTCGTACTGAAATAAAGTGACGCTATTGTAAAGCCTAGACTAAGTCTAAGGTCAAGTCTTTTTTAATGACTATGTTCATGTTGGTGTGGATGGCATTCATCTTCTTCAATCTGCAAAGTCACTTGCGTAATCCCATGCTCATGCCCCAATAACTCCACAGCTTGGTGGTATAAAGCTCTCTGATCTACATCAGGTGCAATCAAATGCGCTGTTAAATGCACATTCTTAGAGGTAATGGCCCAAACTTTAAGCTGGTGAATACCTTGTACACCCTCTAAAGCCAGCAAATCATTGCGTAAAGATTCGATATCAATTTCACTTGGTACACCTTCGAGCAAAATATTGATACTTTGTTTCAGTAGCACCCAAGTTCTAGGTAAGACCCAAAAGCCAATCAACACCGCAATAACGGTATCTACCCACATCCAACCTGTGAAATAAATCACCAGTGCGCCAATGATCACACCCACAGAGCCCAAGGCATCACTGAGCACTTCAAGATAAGCCCCTTTCACATTTAAGCTGTCTTGACTGCTCGACACCAAAATCTTCATTGAAATCAGGTTAATGATTAAACCCAGAACCGCAACAACCAACATACCCAAGCTTTGAATTTCAGGTGGCTGACTAAAACGCTGATAGGCTTCATATAAAATGTAAATGGCTACCACAAACAACATCATGGCATTAAACAAAGCTGCCAAGATTTCAAACCGTTGATAGCCAAAAGTACGTTTATCATCGGCAGGTTTTTGCCCAATTTTGATGGCTGCTAAAGCAATCGCTAAAGCAGCGGCATCGGTAAACATATGCGCTGCATCGGACAATAAGGCTAAGCTTTGTGTGATAAATCCTGCAACCACTTCCACAATTAAGAAGGTGAACGTCAGAGCAAGTGCAATGGTTAATTTCTTGGCATTTTTTGCAGTCACTTCAACATGGCTGTGATCATGGTTATGAGAACCACTCATGTAGGACTCCTTATCATTTTATTTAACGGAATGCTTTAGCATTGAAATCGAAGCTTTTTTTAATTTAAAAATTACTCGATTTAGTATACTCGGTTAAAACAATAAAATCATCTTTCATGTGAATACGTCTTTATTTACGGCGTTTTTTCCCTGTCAAAAAGCTCATGGCCTGCGTATAGCCTGTTGGTGTAATACGCTGTACCAGATCGATAATTTTGGCATCTGTTCCAATTAAGACACGGCGCTCATTTTTTTTCACAGCCTTTAAAATGGACTGTGCTGCCACATCTGGCGGAGTTTTAAGCATTTTGTTGAAAGAACGGCTAGCACGCTCAGGGTTCATACCTAGCGTACGAATACTGTCACTCATTCGAGCACTATTGGCGATATTGGTTCGTATACCACCTGGGTGAACACAAGTCGCACTGACACCACAGTTTTCTAGGTCTAGTTCTTGACGTAGTGCTTCGGTAAAACCACGAACAGCAAATTTTGTCGCATTATAGGCACTCTGGGTAGGCTGTGCAGTGAGTCCAAATAAGCTTGAAATATTCACAATATGCCCAGCACCACTTTTCTTTAAGTAGGGTAAAAAAGCTTTGGTTCCATACACCACACCCCAAAAATTGATTTTAAAGATCCATTCCACATCTTCATAGCTCAAGCCTTCAACAGTACTGGCTAAGGCAACACCTGCATTGTTGAAAATTAAATTGATCTGGCCAAAGTCTTGTTCACATTGTTTGGCCCAGTCCTCAACAGCTTTGCGGTCTGAAACATCTAGTTTTGTAAGTGTGACCGAAACAGGATAATCTTTGACAAGCTTTAATGTTTCTGCCAAACCTTGCTCATTGACATCACTGAGTGCCAAATGCGCACCTTGTTTGGCTAATTGAATAGCCAACTGCTGTCCGATACCAGAACCTGCCCCCGTGATCGCAGCAACTTTATTCTCAAAATTTTTCATCATGCTCTCTAGCTATCATTTTAAACTTTATGCTTAGGTCAATTAGGCTAACTCTACACATACAAAGTACCACTGCATTTAATGTACAAAAATTTAGATCATGAATGAAATGGAATTCTCTCATGGTTCAGTATGTATAAAATTCATAGTGAATATTCTTTCACTTTTGCTTAACAGGCAATAATGAAAACCATAACAGTTCTATATATTTGCCAATACGCTGTTATATTTTTTTAATCATGTTCTGTATCTGTTTCATGCTGTCTGTGCTTTGCATAATGTACACATCACCTCAGTTGAGTGCAGTAACCATGAAAGATCTAGACCCTAAAAAACCAGCAAAATATGCGGATAGTTCTATTTCGGACAAAGCATTTAAAAACATGATTATCTGGTTTGCTATTTATTGTGGACTATTTTGCTTGGGCGTTATTTTTGTTATTGGAGCAGATAAAAACTATTTGTCTTAAAGCAAAGCCATATAGTTGGAAAACATGTCTGTAGGCTAAGATGAGAGTTTCAAATCTACATTTTGACTTTATCTATACTGGTACGAGCTTAAGCTACAAATCCGTTTAAGCTCTTCACACGCAGATAGAATATGGGTTAATTCCGTATCCCATTTATTTAGTATAGCCAATGTCATTACAAATAAATGACAAAGCTTTATTGATTAAGCCCAAATCACTAGAAATGCAGCAATCACCACCAAAATAATGCCTAAATGTTCAGCTCGTGCCAATTTTTCCTTAAAGAAAAAGGCAGAGATCAACATACTAAAAATGATCTCAACTTGCCCTAATGTTTTAACAATTGGAACGGACTGCATACTCATCGCACTAAACCAGCCCAATGAAGCAAGGAAACTACATAAACTGACGCGAAATGTAAGTCCCACTCGCTGCCACATCGCCCATAAAGTAGCACGACGAAATATACCTAAGTAAATTAAGAGCAATGAACACTGTGTACCAATCACACAGATAAGAACCCACGCCGCACGGTGAATAAACGGTAAATTAGTGAGTTCTAAACTGGCTTCACGTACCAAAAGCGAGGTGATAGCAAAACATAAGCCACTACCGATACCTATACATAAGGTCTGTAATGAAAAATCGGAAAAGCCGCGACCTTTGGACATGAGGAATACTGCAAAACCGCCAATCACGACTCCTACCCAGCCTAAAATGCTCAAGTGATCAGATAAAAAGATAACTGCAACAATTGCTGCCAAAATGGCCTCACTTTTAGCAAGCCCAACACCAATTGCATAGTTTTTTTGTTTAAATAACTGAACCATTAATGCAGTTGCTGCAATTTGGCTAATTGCAGCAATAAAGATATAAGTAGCAAAACGTGGATTAAAATGAACAACTTCAACAATAGGTTGAAAATGATAAAGACTCACGATGTATATAAATGCCAAAGGTAAAGCAAAAATAAACCTTGCGAGTGTTACACCATATACATCGACAGTCGTACTGAGTTGCTTTTGGAAAGCATTTCGCCAAGCCTGCATAAATGCAGCCATAAGCGTAAAAAGAATCCATGTAACTCCCATCAAGCACCCAATATGTCATTACTTATAAAACATAATTTACCTGCTTAAAGGCAGAACATGTACTTTATTTTCATGACTTATTCTTATGTGATGAATAACTTAAGTTCTCATCCAATTTCACGTTGTAACTCATTGACAGCATTCCCACGAAGACTAAGCCAATCTTCACGTCTTTTAAACAGTAATGGCGCTGCTCGATTCACCTGATCAATTAAATGCTGTAAGTCAGCATTCATTAGCTTGCCATTTTGTACGACTGTTTGACCTGCCACCATGGTCATGACAACATCTTGACCCTGAACTGCATGTACTAAATTATGATGTAAATTGAATAATTTCCCTTCACCAATTAAAGGGGTCATTCGTGGCGTTGCTGTTTTTATTGCAATAATATCTGCCTGCTTCCCTGTTTCAATAGAACCGATGCTTTCTTGCATACCTAAAGCTTTAGCCCCAAGAGTTGTCGCCATTTTACATACAGACCATGCATCTAGTGCGGAAGCATCTAAATTTGCAAATTTTGCCAACAATGATGCTGTTTTCATCTCTTCAAACATATCTAAATTATTATTTTCTTTTTCACCATCTGTTCCCAAACCAACCGCTACCCCTTTAGCTAACATTTCTCGAATAGGTGCTGCACCTGATGCTAATTTCATATTCGATATTGGATTATGTGCCACTCCCACCTGATAGTTTTTTAAGATGTCGATTTCTGTGGAGTTAGCCCATACACAATGCGCCAATAAGCATTGCGGTGCATCGAGTAAACCAAGTTGTTCTAAGGTTTGAATGGGGCGTTTATTATAGCGTTTAAGGTTTTCTTCAACATCAAACTTACTTTCATTACTATGCGTATGAAAGCCTGTTTGGTAGTCCTGACATAAGTGTTGTATACGTTTTAATGCTTGCTCCTCTGCATAAAATAAATGCTCCAAACCCACCCAAACATTGATACGACCATTTGCACCTTGATGCCACTGCTGAATCAACACTTCATTGCTATGCAACGTTTCAAAATAATTATGATCAGGATGCTCTGCGACATAAGGCACCAGTACTGCACGAATACCTAGTTCCTTGGCAGCTTCAGCACTGCCATCCATAAACCGCCACATATCTACAATCGTTGTTGTGCCAGAAAGTAGCGCTTCCGCATAGCACAGATAAGATGCCATTTTCGCATCTTCAGGTAATAAAACCCGGTGCATTGGGTCGATAAACTGCTGTAACCAGTCCCATACAGGTAAACCTTCGGCAGTACCTCGCAGTAAACCTGAGTGACAGTGTGTATTCACAAGGCCTGGCATGAGCACAGCATCTGCATAATGTTCTACCACTAGATTAGGGAATTGAGCACGGATCTCTTCCAGTTTACCAACCTGCTGAATCAAAGTACCCTCTACTACAATGGCACCATTTTTGATGCAATCCAAATTTTGATTCATGGTGAGTACATAATCTGCACTTAATATTTTCATAGCTTTCTCAATGGATCCAATTTAAGGGGTAAATGTTTTGCCAAGTGATGCAGGTAAATTCAGCTTCAACAGTTTTTTATCTCGAGAAATCACCACCAAGACCACTATCGTTGCAACATATGGCAGCGCGGACAAAAGCTCATTGGGAATGCTTAAACCCAATGCTTGAGCATGAAACTGTAAAATTGTCACTCCACCAAAAAGATAAGCACCCAACATTAAACGTGCTGGTTTCCAAGCAGCAAAAACCACTAAAGCAATTGCAATCCACCCGCGCCCCGCAACCATGTTTTCAATCCACATTGGGGTATAAACAGTCGATAAAAATGCCCCCCCAATACCTGCCATTGCCCCACCAAATAAAACAGCACAGTAACGAATACCTAGAACGTTATAACCCATTGCATGTGCACTTTCAGGTGACTCCCCAACTGCTTTAAGTAACAGCCCTAAACGCGTCTTTGCCAAGACCCACCAAACAAATACAAAGGCCAAAATGGATAAATACACCACATAGTTTTGTTGAAATAAGATGGGGCCAATCAATGGAATATCTGACAATACATGTATATTTAAATTTTGTAGTCCAGGTAAAGCCGTACTGACATAGTTCTGTCCAATAAATGCAGAAATACCGATACCAAAAATAGTAAGGGCTAAGCCACAAGCAGATTGATTGGTACTGAGTGAGAGTGTAAAAAATGCAAAAATCAAAGACATCAACATCCCAGCCAAAGCCCCGACTAACAATGCGCTGGCTACGCTGGCCTCATACTGGGCTGCAAAAGCAAAACCCGCAATTGCTCCGACCAACATCATGCCTTCGACACCTAAGTTAATTACCCCAGTACGTTCAGCAACTAACTCCCCCAAACCAGCAAAAACCAGAGGAGTTGCAGCTGCAATCGTACCTGCCAAAATAGCGGTTACTTCTATACTCATAATGAACTTTCCTCTCTAAGTTTAAGCAACAGTTGGGTCAGTTTCTGACATCTTTGGTTTGAGCTTCTTTTTTGCAAACCGATAACGTTTTTCTATCAACACATCTGAAGCTAATAAAAAGAACAGCAATAGACCTTGGAAAATTCCTGTAATAGCAACAGATAATTGCAGTTCCATTTGCGCCATTTCACCGCCCAAATAAAGTAAAGCCATTAAAAAACCAGAGAGTACAATTCCAATAGGATTTAAACGACCTAAATAAGCCACGATGATGGCTGCATAACCATAGCCTGGTGAAATGTTTGGATTTAACTGTCCAATCGGTCCTGCAACCTCGCAAAGACCTGCGATACCCGCCATAAAACCAGATAACCCTAAACTAAGCCAGACCGCTTTTTTTGATGAAAAGCCAGCATATTTTGCAGCCATCGGTGCTTGACCACTGACTTCTAACTTATAAGCACTCATGCTTTTTTTAATAAATACCCAAAAAATAACCACAGCAAGAAAGGTAATAAAAATCGAGGCATTCACACGAGTACCTTCAATGACAAAAGGCAAAGTCGCACTTTCATTGAACATGACTGATTGTGGAAAGTTCATACCATCTGGGTCTCGCCACGGCCCATTCACCAGATATAACAAAACAAAAAGTGCAACATAGTTCATCATTAAGGTCGTAAGGGTCTCTTCTGCATTAAAATGTGTTTTCAAAAATGCAGGAATCAGTCCCCAAAATGCACCACCAATGGCCCCCATGACCACCATTAAAGGGAGGATCCACCAACCTGTATGGTCATGAAATAAAATTGCAATTCCGCCACCAAAAATAGCCCCCATAGTCAGTTGACCTTCGGCACCGATATTGAATAGTTTTGCGCGAAAGCCAATCGCTAAGCCAAGTGCGATGAGAATTAATGGGCTGGCTTTAACGGTGAGCTCACTGAGGTTATATAGTGAAGTTAGCGGTTCAACAAAAAAGATATACAGTGCGCGCGCAGGATCTACCCCAAGCATCAGAAACAGTAAGCTACTGACCACCAGCATTGCACTCAGTGCAATAACAGGTGATAACCATTTCATGACTTGAGAAGGCTTTTCTCTAGGTTCTAATAAATACATGTGACTACCTTTAGATGAAATGGTTAAGCTTGAACTTGTTGTGAATGAGCTAAATCTACAGTGTGTGCAACACTGGTAATCCCTGACATCAACAACCCAATTTGTTCTGCATTGGTACTACGGGTCTGCATAGGTTCGGATAGTTTTCCAGCAGCCAATACACAAATGTAATCACTAATTTCAAACAATTCTTCGAGCTCTTCAGAAATCACCAAAATCGCAACGCCTTGTCTAGATAAATCAATCAATGTTTGTCGAATAAACATTGATGCTCCTACGTCAACGCCCCAAGTGGGTTGAGAAATAATGAGAACTTTGGGCTGTTGTAAAATTTCTCGACCCACGATGAATTTTTGTAAGTTACCACCTGAAAGTGAGCGTGCTTCTGCTTGTGCACCAGAAGCCTTTACACTAAATTTTTCAATACATTTTTCTGCAAATAGTTTGGTTTTTTCAAAGTTAATCAGTCCAAATTTAGTCAAACCCTGCCTAAATGCAGTCAATAGCGCATTTTCAGACAGTGTCATATTGGGTACAGCACCTCGCCCTAAACGTTCTTCGGGGACAAAGCCTAAGCCCAAATCACGACGTGCACCTGCGGATATCTTGCCGACATTTTGCCCCTCTAGATAAATGCTGCCATTTGTGGTTATTTTTTCTCCAGAGATTAAAGACAAAAGTTCTGCTTGACCATTGCCCGAAATACCTGCAATACCGAGGATCTCTCCCGCTTTTAAGTTCAGGCTGATATTTTCTAGCGCAACACCGAAAGGATCATCTGTGGGTTGATTTAAACTCGAAACCTCAAACAATATTTGCTTCTCACCTAGATATTCATCGTGAATATACGTAGGTAACTCACGTCCAATCATTAAACGCGCCAGATCACTGGTACTATTTTCTTCTGGTCTAACATGGCCTGTAACTTTACCATTTCGTAAAATGGTTGCTTCATCACATAACTCTTTAATTTCATGAAGTTTATGACTGATATATAAAATAGAGACACCTTGTGAAGCGAGTAATTTCAATGTCTTAAATAATTGTTGAACCGCTTGTGGAGTAAGTACTGAGGTTGGTTCATCTAAAATAATGAGGGAGGGGCTTTGTAATAGACAGCGGATAATTTCCACACGTTGCCGTTCGCCCACTGAGAGTGAATACACTTCACGGCGCGGATCAACAGGTAAACCGTATTGTTCAGATACTGCAATGATTTTTTCATTGAGCGTTTTTATGTCAATTTTCTCATCGAGACCAAGTTGAATATTTTCTGCAACAGTTAAAGTCTCAAACAAAGAGAAATGCTGATAAACCATGCCAATGCCCAATTTTCTCGCTGTCGAAGGGCTATCTATTTTGACTTCTTTACCATTCCAAAGAATTTGGCCTTCATCGGCTTTGGTCGCACCATAAATAATTTTCATGAGTGTGCTTTTTCCAGCACCATTTTCGCCTAAGATGGCATGGATTTGACCCGCATGAACTTTGAGATGAATTTGATCATTTGCACGTAGCGAATTATAACTTTTGCAAATATTAATTAACTCTAAGCGAGTACTTGCTTGTTGAGGTTCTCTATGCATGACCTTAGTGATATGACTGTCTGGTGTATTCATGATTGTGATGCTCTTTCGAATCTCTGCATTGAATGTCCATTCAGCTCGTATCGTACTAAATGGACAAAACCGTGACGTCTCAAACGATGCGTTATTTCGGAAGTGAACCTTCTACACCTTTGACGTAATAGTTCATTTTGCTCAGCGTCGCATCATCTAAAGTTTTTCCTTTGGCAATCACCAAACTGCCATCTTGTTTATAAATCGGTCCTGAAAATGGGTGAAGTTTGCCTGAATGAATGTCATCACGTACTTTGAGTGCTGAGGCTTTAACATTGGCAGGAACAGAAGGTCCAAAATTTTCAATATTGACTGCACTTTGTTTGACGCCATACCAAGTTGCACTTGGTTTCCATGTTTTATTTGCCACTTGAGTCATGGTTGGAGTATAAATTTTTTCCCAATGCAAAACCGATGCAGCCAAGTGTGCTTTAGGGCCAAATTTACTCATATCAGAGTCCCAGCCAAAGGCAAAAACACCCTTTTGTTGAGCCGCTTGTACAACTGCTGGCGAGTCAGTGTTTTGCATTAATACATCTGCTTTTTGTGAAATTAAGGCCAGTGCAGCATCACGTTCTTTACCTGGGTTAAACCAAGAGTTCACCCAAATGACTTTCGTTTTCACTTTTGGATTAACACTTTGTGCACCCAATGTGTAAGCATTGATATTGCGCACCACTTCGGGGATTGGGAACGAGGCAACTACACCGAGCACATTCGATTTGGTTTTTTGACCAGCGACGACTCCAAGCATATACGCCCCTTCATAAGTCCGCACATCATAGACCCCTAGGTTTTTACCCTGTTTGTAGCCAGTTGCATGCATAAATACAGTATTAGGGAACTGTTTCGACACTTTCTCCATGGCATTCATATAGCCAAAAGAAGTTGCAAAAATTACTTTATTACCTTGTTGTGCCAAATTACGAATCACACGTTCTGCATCAGCCGTTTCGGGTACATTTTCGATATAAGACGTCTTATATTTTCCAGCCAAGGCTTTTTCCGCCTTGATTCGTCCTTGATCATGTGAATATGTCCAACCATGATCGCTGGTCGGGCCAATATATACAAAAGCAGCTTTATCTACAGCAAATGCCTGTGTAGTCCCCATCAACCCCAATAGACTTGTGAGTACTATTTTTATAGCTGTTTTTTTCATCGAAAATTTATTTTCTAAACATTTTGACATCATCGGCTCCTTAGGTTTTAACCTAAAAATATATTGACTCGATATAAATGGATCTTTCATACCCTCTTTCTAATAATTAGCAATATTCGTTCCAACTATTTAGAAAAATAGAACTGCACCACTATAAATATATTTATTATTTTAATAATTTTTCAATAAAATAAAAAACCACCATTAATAATGGTGGTTTTTTATTTTAAATACACATCAGTTATTATTTATATAAAATAAATTTTATAATAAAAAGTAAACATAAGGATTTTATTCATAAACAGGAATTTCTTGTGGTTTTACATCAAACGAACGTTGATACATCTCCTCCATATGTTCTCCTGCCGTACATGACGTGTAACTGGAGCGCTCTCCCTGCTGAATTGTTCCAGGAAGTACATCAATTTGTGTGAAATAACTCGGACCATAGAAAAATGGAATGGAATAACGTGACTTTCCATTTGAATATAAGTTTCGAACTCGATGTGGATTGGACTTATATAAGCCATTGGTCCATCTTGGAATTAAATCACCCAAATTCACCACAAAGGTATCAGCAATCGGTGGTGCAGAAACCCAAACGCCATCAGGCATACAGACATCTAGGCCGCCCAAATCATCTTGCGCTAAAATGGTGATTGAACCCCAATCTGTGTGCGCACCTGCACCAAAAGTATCAGCAGCGGCATCTTTCGGATGAGCGGGATAGCGTAGCATTCTTAGTGTTACCATTGGATCTATACAGCATTCATCAAAATAATGCTCTGGCAAATTTAATGATAAAGCCAAAAGCTGCATAATTCTCTCAGAGAGCCCCATCATGGCATCAATATATGCTTGGCAGAACGCCTCAGTTTCAGGCACTTCCGTATGCGGCCATTGATTTAAGCCATAATTTTGATATTTTGCGACCACAAAAGGATGATCTGGAGCATAGTTCTTACCACAATAAAATCCTTCTTTAATGTCGGCCTTAGCAGTAAAGTCGAGCTTTTGCGCTGCAATTTCCTCAAAACCTCTATGACTTGGACTATTATTTTGGTCATACTTTTTTTTGACACTTTGAGGTAAATCAAAAAGCTCCTTTGCAAGTTCAAACTGCCGTTGCACCAAAGCCAAATCTATCGAGTGATTTTTCACATAGAAAAAGCCTGAGCTCATTGCAGCAGTTCGGATTGATCGCACAATGTCATCTAACTGATTGGCATTTAGGTGGAAAGCATAGTGAAGATCTATAACAGGAATACTCATATTTAACCCTCATGTGTAAAGCCCAGAGTGTGCCATACAGCTCTAGGCGATTATTTTTTGATTTAGTCATGACTATTTATTTAGGTAGTGAGCCGTCTACACCCCTGACGTAATAGTTCATCTTGCTGAGTTCTACATCTGTCAGCGTTTTGCCTTTGGCTATAATTAAACTGCCATCCTGTTTATACAACGGTCCTGAAAATGGGTGAATTGCCCCTGTTTTGAGTGAGTCTCGAACTGCTAGCGCTTTATTTTTTTCAGCGGTAGAAACTGCTACTCCAAAATTTTCAATATTCACTGCATTTTGTTTCACGCCATACTTATAAGCAGTTGATTTCCAAGTTTTATTCTGAACCTGTTTCATCACTGGCTCATAAATTTTTTCCCAGTGTAATACAGCTGCTGCCAAATGAGCTTTTGGTCCAAATTTGCTCATGTCTGAGTTCCAACCAAATGCATACACCCCTTTTTGCTGTGCAGCTTGCACCACAGCAGGAGAGTCTGTGTTTTGCATGAGCACATCTGCTTTTTGTGCAATGAGTGCCATTGCAGCATCACGCTCTTTTCCTGGATTAAACCATGTATTTGCCCAAATCACTTTGGTGCTCACCTTTGGATTTACACTTTGTGCACCCAGTGTGTATGCATTGATGTTTCTAACAACTTCTGGAATAGGAAATGACGCAACAACTCCAATGATATTAGTCTTGGTTTTCTGTCCCGCTAGCACGCCCAACAAATAGGCCCCTTCATAAGTTCTAAGCTCATACACCCCTAAGTTTTTAGCTTGCTTATAGCCAGTTGCATGCATAAATACAGTATTAGGAAATTGCCTCGCAACTTTCTCCATAGCATTCATATAACCAAAAGACGTTCCGAATATGACTTTATTTCCTTGTTGTGCAAGATTACGAATCACCCGTTCAGCATCGGCTGTTTCGGGTACATTTTCGATATAAGACGTCTTAAATTTACCTGCCAATATTTTTTCTGCTTTGATCCGCCCTTGGTCATGTGAATATGACCAGCCATGATCACTGGTCGGCCCTAAATAAACAAAAGCGGCTTTATCCTGTGCATACACGGTATGACTCATCCATGTCCCAGCACTGACACAAAACAACATAACACTTTTTAATAATCTTCGTTTTAAATGCATTTTTGTTCCACCATAGATTATTTAACTAAGTAAAAATTATTATCAACTCTAAATGATTGCATTATAAAAAATCGACAATCAACCAAATTTAAATAAATAATAATATTATCTATTGGCCCAAAAACTCATTTGCAGATCTACTGTTTCTTTTTCAAGTTCAAGAATTGGACCAATTAAATCAATATTTTTTTGCCCATGAGAAAATATATATTGTGAAGAAACATTCATGGTTGGGTTCTCATTATGATTACCTGTACACACTAAAAGTTTTTCCTCTGTCATGGCATAAACCACGCGTCCAATATTTGCCCAGTAAATCGTACCTGAGCACATGCAACATGGCTCTACAGCTGTATATAGTGTGCAGTTCCATAAATATTCTGGTGGATAATTGGTTGCAGCCACACGTGCTAAGGTCGACTCTGCATGATTTACAGTGTCAATATTGCACTGAGTTAACAGGACAGTCTCATGGTCAGGTGCAACCAATACTGCACCAAATGGGTGGTGCCCTAAACTGATTGCACGCCTTCCAACATCATTTGAAAGCTGTAAAAATCGAATAATCTGTTCATGGCTCGGCTGATTCACAATGATCTACTCCATTTCTAAAAACTAAACGATATAACGCTTACTTAAACCCCACTCCGCCAGAATACGACGATATGTGGTCGAAGAACGGTCTGCTTCAAAGTGCGCCTCCATACCAATATCAAGTGGTAGCTCTTCTGGTTTTTGGCTTTCAACCATGTCTTGATCTTCTGCAAAAATTTGTGCATTAAAGGCGTAAACAGCTTCTAAGTCTCCAGTGGTATCAAAGTTACGGGTCAGTGGTACAAATAAACGGGTTTTATTGTGCGAGACTGGGCAACAGGCATTTAAAATTTTCAACACCCCTTTTTCTGGGAAATATATGGTCAGGATCGCTGAAAATGGTGGATAAACATCAAATACCCGCTTCCATAAAAATCCTTCAGGTGCTAAATGCTGCATGCCATGTGGGTAATTGCTGACATCACTGAGATATTCCGTATGTAAGCCATAGTCTGTTCTTACTGTTGAATACTTTTGCACCACAGGATTATCGGCATCAGCAAAGGAAGCACTATGTACCCAAGCAAAATGAGCGACATCAATAAAACCTTCAAGTTGACGTCCACTTGAACCACCGATATCTACATATGGCGGTAAAATTGCTTGATGTTCACCATGATCCCATGTATCTAAATTTGGGAAATTCGCATCTGTTTCATTGCGACCAAATAAACTGGTCCAGATCAGACCATACCTTAGAACCACAGGAAATTTAGTTAGAGAAAAACGGTCTGAAATTTGGGTTAATTCAGGTTGCGCAGGAATTTTGACGCACTTGCCATCAGTATTGTAGTGTAAGCCATGATATGGACAGACTAAGTCTTCGCCTTTAACCCAGCCTTTAGTCAAAGGTACACCTCGATGTGGACAGATATCTCGAACTAAATGAATACTGCCACTTTCCGTTTTATACAACGCCATCTTGACGTCTAAAAGAATGACTTGTTGCGGTTTATCTGTAACATCCTGAATGCGCGCTACTGGATACCAATGCTGCGCTAAAATATTCCAATCCGTTGGATCAAAGTCGCTGCCATGCGGTTGACTAAAGAGATTAAGCACTGGAATCGCATTCATATTTAACTCACAAAAGGTTCTTTATTTCATCAATTTATCTATCAACAAGCTATTTTTTCCTCGTTGATAAAACCGTTGTATTTCATTAAAAAATAAAGATTTTTATAACATTCTGTCTATTAGAATGTTTCGTACATTTCATTCTAAAAATAAGAACACCTTTTGTTTGCACATAGCGCATAACTCTGAGATTTTGCAGTTTTTGGCATGGAAATCGCTTAATTCTTATGATTGTTCCGGTCTAGGAAAATGCTCAATCATTTTCTACCTTGCTTTTAAACATACTTGGGGTATATCCATTTGACGATTAGCACTCCATTTTCACGTTTTTCAGACTATTTCATTGCTGTTGCCAGAACAGGAAGTCTAAGAAAAGCCGCAGATCAACTTTACATTTCAGTGTCTGCAGTCCATCGCCAAATTGCTCTTGCTGAAGAAGAGCTGGGAGTACCATTATTTGAACGCTTGCCCAATGGCCTAAAGCTCACGCTTGCAGGTGAAATGTTATATGCTGACCTTTTAAAGTGGCAAAAAGAATTCCAAATGACACGAGTCAGGTTTGATGAAATTCAGGGCTTGTCACGAGGGAATATTGAGTTAGGATTAATTTCAGCATTAAGTGATGGTTTCGTGCTTGACTCTATTGAGTATATTTACCAGCAATATCCTTGGATCAATTTTAATATTCAAATTCAAGACAGTGATCAAGTTGCAAAAATGATTGCCAATGCCGAAATTGATTTTGGTATTTTGCTGAATCCCAAAGAACATCATCATCTAGATGTTTTGGCATTTATCGAAATCCCACTCGGATTTGTCATGTCCAAACAACATCCATTAGCTAAAGCCCCAAAAATCAATTTTTCAGATACAGTTAGCTTTAAGCATTTAATTCCGTGCGCACCACTCATTATTCATGACTATGCCAACGCATTGTATAAGCACCATAAATTTACGCCATCGCAGAAAACAGAGTGCAATGATATCCATATGTTGACATCACTGTTAAAACGTAATTTGGGCATTGGCTTACTGTCGTATATTGATGCATATCCCCTCATCCAAAATGAAAAGCTAATTTTTAGCCCAATCCATGAAAAGGGGCTATATCCTCTCACTATTGCACTTTGTGTTGCGCCTAAAAGACAAATTTCACGCATTTCTCAGGTCATGATTAAGCATTTAGTTGAGCAAATGGAGAAAGTCAAAAACAGTATGACGCTACTCTAATTTTTTGTGTTGATAAATTATAAGCTTGGTATGAAAGTTGCTGTAGTTCTATCAAATAAAATATTTAGGTTGATCTATGGCTTCAATATGGATTAAAAACCCAATGGCTATTTATACTGCAAATGCATTTGATGCGCGTGGGGGACTACTGATTTCAGATGGGAAAATCACTGAGCTGATTGCTCTAGGAGCCAACCCTACTCAACCCTTTGAAGAAATATTTGATGCCAAAAATCTTGTCATTACGCCAGGGCTTATTAATAGCCATCATCATTTTTATCAAACTCTAACTCGGGCTTGGGCTCCTGTTGTAAATGCGCCACTTTTTCCTTGGCTGAAAACCCTTTATCCAGTTTGGGCCAAGCTTAATCCAGAGCAACTGCATTTAGCGACACAAGTAGCTTTGGCAGAACTTGTGCTTTCAGGTTGTACCTTCGCAGCCGACCACCATTATTTATTTCCAGAACAATTAACTGACGCGATTGATATTCAAGTACAAGCTGCACAACAAATTGGTTTACGAGTTATGCTCACTCGCGGTTCAATGAGCTTAGGCTCAGATGCAGGTGGTTTACCACCACAACATACTGTTCAAGAAATAGATACTATTTTAAAAGACTCTGAGCGTCTGGTTCAACGCTATCATCAGCGTAGTGAAGACGCCATGGTGAATATTGCACTTGCACCTTGCTCTCCTTTTTCTGTGACACAAGATATTATGCGCGAAAGCGCTAAACTGGCGGATTTTTACGACGTTCGTCTACATACCCATTTAGCAGAAACCCTTGACGAAGAAAACTTTTGCATGCATATGTTTGGTATGCGAACCGTTGATTATTTAGAAAGCGTAGGCTGGCTCAATAGCAGAACATGGCTGGCTCACGGTATCCATTTTAATGCCGAGGAAATTACACGCTTAGGACAAGCCCATGTCGGAATTTGTCATTGTCCGCATTCTAATATGCGTCTAGCTTCAGGTATTTGCCCAACCTTTGAGCTCATACAAGCAGGTGTTCCTATTGGACTTGGTGTGGATGGTTCTGCTTCTGGCGATGCTTCTAATTTGATACTTGAGACGCGTCAAGCTATGTATTTACAGCGTTTAAAATATGGTGCCGAAACCATCACGCCTGAGCTAGCTCTTGGCTGGGCAACAAAAGGGTCAGCACAACTGTTGGGGCGTGAACAGCATTTAGGGCAAATTGCTGTTGGCTATCAGGCAGATCTTGCTTTTTATAGTCTAGATGAACTTCGTTTTTCAGGTGCACATGATCCACTTGCTGCACTATTGCTTTGTGGCGCTGATCGAGCAGAACATGTAATGATCAAAGGTCAATGGATCGTAAAAAATCAAAACCTAGTCTCGGTAGATTTAGAACGCTTACAAGCTGAACATCGTATTGCAGCTAAACAGTTATTAGCCGCTTAAAAACCGAAACATTGAATAAAAAATAAGAACTGAAGGATTATTCCTTCAGTTCTTATGCGCGAAGTTTCACGTCAAAGACTAAAAGTTATAAATCGCAACCAAGTTCACACGGTTGTCTTCACCTTTCTTACTGCCATTTGCCGCAGGTGCAAACGCCTCACGCTCACCGTAGACATACTCAATCCCAAGACTAACAGGCTGAACAGGGCTATAGAATAAATTCCCCCATGCCTGCCATAAGTTTTTATTGATTTTGGTATCATCAGCGACGGCATCAAGATAGTCCTGATTTTTATCAAAAGTCATATAACCATAAGCTAACGTGCCGCGTAACTTGTCATTAAACTTCTGCGTTAAACCGACAGTAATTGAGTCAAACTCACTTTGTTCAATACTTGTACCCGTTGAAACAACACCCGAGTTGGTAAAGGATACAAAGCTGCTATCGCCTTTGACATGATAATAATCGGCTTTTACCGAAGTGACCGGAGAGATGTCAAATTTGGCACCAACACCTACGCCATACGCCCACTTTTCTTCATTTTGAATGCGTTTTTCATGCGCCATTGCACGTCCACTGACTGATAATGCATCGTTAAACTTATGGTTCAGTCGTCCGGTAAATGCAGGCATACGTTGGCTAATGCTACTATCTTTCGGATCTTCCACGGCTGCAACTAAGTTGGTATTTGGCGTGAATTTATGAGTATAACGCACTTGAGGGGTACGTTTAATTGAAGCACCCACATAAGCCAAAGCATCAATCGTTTCAGGGATATAGTCTGGGGTTGCAAAGTTTGACCAGGTTTGACCAATTAACCAGTTCCCATAATTTAAATACGCATGACGAATACGTAAATTATCAAGGTTTGTACCGCCTAAAAAGTCAACCTCAATTTTAGCGTTTAAGTTCTGATCGGCCATGGGTGCCTTAAAATCCAAACCTAATCGTGTTGCTGAAAGTGTTGATCTTAAACGATCGCTATTTTCAGCATTACCCTCTAAAGGCACACTATTGATCTGATTATAGGGCATATCACGAGCACCACCTTCAGCCTGATACGATGCGTCCATACGAACATTACCGTATAAATTGAACTCTGCCCCACCTTTGGTTAAACCCAAACCCGTTTTTTCAACCGTCTTAGGCGCTGTTGACACTTGTCGCTCAACAGCACTCAGTTGAACAGCTTGCTGCTGTTGTTGCTGAGTGTACTGTTGAAGCATTTGTCTTAACGCATTTACTTCATTTCTCAGTTGTTCAACTTCTGTCGTAGTATTGCTTTGCGCATGTAATGCAGCGCTACTGAACATAGATAGTGTGACAACTAAAGCATTCTTCTTAAATTGTTTCATTTAACACGGGTCCTGTGTATATAAGTCTGTCCTGACTTTTACTCTTAATATTTTGGATCTCTTTTTCACTGCTGTTATTCAACGCAATGCAATTTTTTTAATACTTTAAAATTAATCTTTTATCGCATTAAAACTGCGTTAAAAACAACTTATAAAAAAGCATATTGATTCTAACAGTTCGTTCAGTTTTTAACATGAGCCTACTACTAATGCACTAGACTCATGGGTTCAATATTATTTAATTGGCCGTGGATTTAGCTGCATCAAACACTTGTTTTGATTTAGCTTTTTCACCATCAACAGATACTTTTAAATTCACCATAAATACGGCTAAAGCCGCAATCACACCAGGTATCGCAATCACGAGAAAATTCATTTGATGTGGCAATTCAAAAGTTAACAGTGCACCTGTCAGTACAGGTCCAACAATTGCGCCAATCCGTCCTATGCCTGAAGCCCAGCCCATACCTGTAGAACGCACTGCTGTTGGGTAGAACTGTGCAACAAAGGTATACAGTAAAATTTGTGAGCCAATAGTCGCTGCACCTGCAATCGCAATCAAGGTATACAGCACCATTTGCGGGCTATTGAAGCCAAGTAGAATCAGTGCAATAGCACCTACAGTGAACATCGTCGTTAAAACTGGTTTTAAGTGGAAACGGTCTGCGAGCGCACCACCGCCAATCGCGCCAACCATACCGCCAATATTTAAAGCAAATAAGAAAATCATACTTGCACCAAGCGAATAGCCTGCTTGAATCATGAGTTTTGGTAACCAGCTTCCAAGCGCATAGACCATGAGCAGGCACATAAAGAATGCCACCCAAAACATCATGGTGCTAAAGGTTCGACCTTGTTGGAACAATGCTTTTAATGGTGCATCATCACCTGCAACCGCATCATTCAATTTAAAAGTGGTCTCTGGTTGAATGTCTTGTTCAGGTGCAATCTTTCGCACAATTTCACGGACTTTTTCAGTTTCGCCTTTTTTAGTCAGGAACATTAAAGATTCAGGTAAAAACTTCCAAAGAATCGGTAAAGCCAGAAATGGAATGATGGCGATATAGAACATGATTTTCCAACCATAGTCTGTTACCAACCATGCACCCAATAAAGCTGAGGTCATCCCGCCAATGGCATAACCACTGAACATAACCGCAACAAGTGTGCTACGAATGCGCTTTGGGGCATATTCAGTCATGAGCGCGACCACGTTTGGCATCACTCCCCCAATGCCGAGCCCTGCAAGAAAACGTAAGATACCAAACTCAATAGGATTGCTTGCAAATGCGCCTAGAAAAGTGAAACCACTAAAAATAGCCACACAAATCATAATGGTCTTTTTACGGCCCAATTTGTCAGACAACGTACCAAAGCTCATTGCACCGAACATCATGCCAAACAAGGCTGTACTCGCAAGTAAGCCTGCTTGTACTGCACTGAGTCCCCACTCTTGCATCAGAAGTGGCAATGCCACACCGTAGATGACTAAATCGTAACCATCAAAAATAATAATCAGTAGACACCAAATGAGCACACTCCAATGAAAGGGCGTAAATTTGGCTTCATCGACCACCGTGTTGATATTAACTGGATTTGTATTCACTTTAAGCCTCCTGCTTGCGAATGTTCTGTTGCTGTGCACATTGCAGTAAAAGTGACTTTCTTGTCCAAAACCGAATAACTCTATATTTATACCTTTAAGGTCGGTTACTCATTTTATTGTTTATAATTAAATACATATATAAATGATTGAGCATGAAATCGGTTAGAAATAATCTTCTTTGGCCGACAAAATGCCATAAAAAAAGCCACCTGCTTAGATGGCTTAAATCACATATTTTTAAATATATGCATAGTTTTAACAGTTAAATTTGAGACTCAAATTTTAAATAAAAGCACGGTCATATTTGATCGCTTCGAGGTCATAAACCTGATAAATACAATCAAATAGCGAGCGAATATCCTCACTTTCATCCATAGAGCGAATCGCAAGAAAAATTGGGCTTCTTGCTGCATCATCTAAGATTGGAATGTAGTTCAAATGCGGGAGTTGAATGGTTCTTGCACTTTCTGGAACTACACAAATCCCTTCTCCAGCGGCGACCAAACCCAGTGCTAACTGTATTTCACGAACCTCTTTTAAATGTTTCGGTTCGAGCCCATATTCTGAAAATAGACTTTGTACCTGAGTCGAAAAATTTGGCTTTGGATGACTTGGATAAAGAAATAAATTTTCATCAACCAAGTCAGACAGGTAGACACCCTGCTTGTGTGCCGTTAAAGGGTGACTAGAATGTGCCGCTAACATTAACGGTTCTTCACGCAGTAAAACCCGACGCACAGCAGGATCGGAAATGCGTAAACGTCCAAAACCAACATCAATACGCCCTTCTTTTAAGGCTTGAATTTGGTCTTTGGTACTCATTTCAATCAATTCTATTTTTAAATGCGGCTGTTGCTGGCGAAATAAATACACAATTTTAGGCAATAACCCATATAACAAAGAACCCACAAAGCCCATCGTTACCGTTTTTTCCACCAAACCCACCCGCTGAGTCATGGTTTTTACTTCTTCGGCATTAGACAAAAGTTTAACCGCATGTTGATAGAAGAATTGCCCTGCTTCTGTGGTCTTGAGTGGGCGGCTACCACGTTCAAATAATTGCACTCCTAACTCAGCTTCCAGATTCTGTATCTGACGGCTAAGCGGGGGCTGCGCTATGAATAATTTTTCAGCAGCTTTGGTAAAGCTCTGCTCTTCTACAACAGCTACATAGTAGCGGAGGTGTCTCAATTCCATGACCTTTGATACCTTTAAGATATATTAAAATGCTAATTTGATCTTCGACAGTTCATATTTATTCTTTTAAGGTATATCACATCAGGTACACAACGCAAGGCTGCGCAGAGTTAAGATGTATAAATCTATAGAAACCTTACTCGTCGAAATCCCCACTATTCGCCCGCACAAAATGGCGGTAGCGACTATGCAAACGCAAACGCTTGTTTTGGTGAAAGTTAGCACTGAAGATGGCTTTGTCGGCTGGGGTGAAGCAACAACGATTGGCGGACTGGGCTACGGTGAAGAAAGCCCTGAAAGTATTAAGACCAATATTGAAACTTATTTTGCACCTTTATTGAAGTCCCTTAAAGCTCCAAACATCGCACAAACCATGCGTGCTTTGAAAAAGAACATTAATGGTAACCGTTTTGCCAAATGCGCAATTCAAACCGCCCTGCTAGATATCCAAGCACAACGTTTAGATTTACCCCTGTCTGAAGTATTGGGCGGGCGTTTGCGTGACAGCTTATCTGTGCTCTGGGTATTGGCATCTGGTGATACTGAAAAAGATATTGCTGAAGCTCAAAAAATGATTGAGGCGAAACGCCACAATATTTTCAAACTTAAAATTGGCTCACGTCGTGTAGAAGAAGATGTTGAACATGTTCTTGCAATTAAACAAGCATTGGGTTCAGACATTTCCATTCGTGTCGATGTGAACCGTGCATGGTCTGAGCTAGATGCGATTAAAGGCATTCAACTGTTACAAAATGGTGGTGTTGACCTGATTGAACAGCCCTGTGCAATCGACAACATTGATGCGATGCAGCGTTTAACACGACGTTTTGATCTTGCCATTATGGCGGATGAATCGCTCATGGGGCCGAGCTCAGCCTACCGTTTAGCCAAAACTAATGCGGCCTCTGTTTTTGCAGTCAAAGTGGCTCAGTCTGGTGGACTAATCGAAGGTCATGAAGTCGCAAAGATTGCCAACTTAGCAGGAATTGACCTATACGGCGGCACCATGCTTGAAGGTGCAGTCGGCACGATTGCTTCGGCACATTTGTTTTCGACCTTTGAAAATTTAGCTTATGGCACCGAGTTATTCGGCCCACTGCTGTTAACCCAAGATATTTTAAAAAACCCACTTCAATACACTGACTTCGCCTTACATCTACCCCAAGGCAAAGGGCTCGGTATTGAGTTGGATGAAAACAAGATTGATCAGCTGCGCCGCGCTTAAGCGACGTCTTAACCGTTTAGGAGTTACACATGCTTTTTCACGTACGTATGGATGTAAACCTTCCACTGGATATGCCTGCTGAAACTGCCAGTGAAATTAAAGCAGTCGAAAAAGCATATTCGCAAGAGCTACAAGCTCAGGGCAAATGGCGACATATTTGGCGCATTACAGGTCAGTACTCAAACATCAGCATTTTTGATGTAGACAGCAATGAAGAGCTACACAACATTTTGCAAGGTTTACCCCTGTACCCGTATATGAATATTGAAGTGATGCCTTTGAACAGACATCCATCGTCTATTCGCGAAGATGATCGCTAATTTAAAAAGATTTAATGCAGTTTAATCACTGGAAACTGATGAATGATCCAGTGAAAGAAATTAACAAGGAGCGTGGCAGCTAGCTTTTCAACCTATTCATAAAGCCAGCCACCACACAGCAAACATACTTAAGGAGCAATAGTATGAATCGTCAACAGATTGATGCACTAGTCAAAACAATGAATGTGGATACAGCAACAGGCCCTGTAGACGCACGTACTCAACAAATTGTAGTTCGCCTATTAGGTGACTTATTCCAAGCAATTGAAGACTTAGATTTGAGTCAAACTGAAGTTTGGAAAGGCCTAGAATACTTTACGGATGCAGGCCAGGCCAACGAACTCGGGTTACTTGCAGCGGGGCTTGGCCTTGAGCACTACCTCGACTTACGTGCAGACGAAGCCGATGCCAAAGCAGGCATTACAGGCGGAACACCACGTACCATCGAAGGTCCTTTATATGTAGCTGGTGCGCCTGAATCAGTTGGTTTTGCACGTATGGATGATGGTTCTGAAGAAGGCAAAATTCCGACCTTGATTATTGAAGGGACTGTGACCGACACGAATGGTCAGATTATTGAAGGTGCAAAAGTTGAAGTTTGGCATGCCAATAGCTTAGGTAATTACTCTTTCTTCGATAAGTCCCAATCAGACTTCAATCTACGTCGTTCAATCATTAGCGATCAAGATGGTAAATACATTGCGCTCACCACGATGCCTGTCGGTTACGGTTGCCCACCAGAAGGGACAACTCAATTTGTATTGAACAAGTTAGGCCGTCACGGTAACCGCCCTTCGCACGTACATTACTTTGTATCTGCGCCAGGCTACCGCAAGTTAACCACCCAATTCAACATTGAGGGTGACCAATACCTGTGGGATGACTTTGCATTTGCAACCCGTGAAGGCTTAGTGGCTACCGCTGTCGATATTACCGATGAGGCTGAAATTGCGCGCCGTGGTTTAACAGGTCCATTCAAACACATTCAATTCAATGTTGAACTGGTGAAAGACCAAGCGGCTGCACCATCAACTGAAGTTGAGCGTCGTCGCGCTAGCGCTTAATTACCCTTGGAACCGAAATAGCCACTGCAAAGTTGCATTTCGGGGACTTCCTCACTTTTGGAAAGTCGGAGAACGGACATGCCACGTATCCCAGTTATTAATACTAGCCATCTCGATCGTATCGACGAATTACTTGTCGACAACTTTGAAACAGGCGAATTCAAACTTCATCGTTCAGTCTTTACTGATCAAGCCCTTTTTGACCTAGAAATGAAATATATCTTCGAGGGTAACTGGGTTTACTTGGCACACGAAAGCCAAATTCCAAATAACAATGACTATTACACGACGTATATTGGCCGTCAGCCTATTCTGATTGCACGTAACCGTAATGGTGAACTCAATGCCATGATCAATGCCTGTTCACACCGTGGTGCACAGCTTTGTCGTAATAAACGTGGCAATAAAGCAACCTATACATGCCCTTTTCATGGTTGGACATTTAACAACTCTGGCAAACTTTTAAAAGTTAAAGACCCAGCAGATGCAGGTTATTCAGACTGTTTTAACCATGAAGGCTCACACGATCTGAAAAAAGTTGCACGTTTTGGCAACTATAAAGGTTTCTTGTTCGGTAGCTTAAATCCGGATGTTCCCTCTTTAGAAGAATACTTAGGCGAAACCAGCAAAATCATTGACATGATTGTGGATCAGTCTGAACAAGGTCTCGAAGTTTTACGTGGTGCATCTACCTACACTTATGAAGGCAACTGGAAACTGACTGCGGAAAATGGCGCAGATGGTTATCACGTTTCCGCGGTACACTGGAACTATGCAGCGACCACTCAACAGCGTAAAGAAAAACAAGCGGGTGACAACATCCGTGCCATGAGCGCAGGCGCTTGGGGTAAACAAGGCGGTGGTTCATACGGTTTTGACAATGGTCACATGCTGCTTTGGACACAATGGGCGAACCCAGAAGACCGTCCAAACTTCCCGAAAGCCGACGAATACTCTGAAAAATTTGGCGAAGCAATGTCGAAGTGGATGATTGAGCGCTCACGCAACCTTTGTCTGTATCCAAACGTCTATTTGATGGATCAGTTCGGTTCACAAATTCGTGTACTCCGCCCGATTTCAGTCAATAAAACCGAAGTCACCATTTATTGTATCGCGCCTGTGGGTGAAGACACGGAAGCACGTACGCGCCGTATTCGCCAATATGAAGACTTCTTCAATGCATCAGGTATGGCTACACCCGATGATTTAGAAGAATTCCGTGCATGCCAAGCAGGTTATGCAGGCATTGAGCTGGAATGGAACGATATGTGCCGTGGTTCAAAACATTGGATTCATGGCCCAGATGATGCTGCCAATGAAATTGGTCTAAAACCAAAACTTTCAGGTGTAAAAACTGAAGATGAAGGCCTCTATCTTGCACAGCACCAACACTGGTTAGACATGATGAAAATTGCCATTGCGAATGAAAAAGCACTGGCTGTTGAAACTGCAAATGAACAAGGAGAAGTGGCATGAATGCTCCGACAACACTCAATACGGTTAGCATCGAACAAATCAGTCAGTTTTTGTATCAAGAAGCACGCTTTTTAGATGATGAACAATGGGACGATTGGCTTGCATGTTATGCCCCTTCTGCATCGTTTTGGATGCCTGCATGGGATGACGACGATACCTTGACGACCGATCCGCAGTCTGAAATTTCACTGATTTACTACCCAGACCGCCAAGGTTTAGAAGACCGTGTGTTCCGCATTAAAACTGAACGCTCCTCTGCGACTATGCCAGACACACGTACTTGTCACAATGTGAACAACATCGAAATGATTGAGCGTGATGGCGATAAAGTTACTGTCCGTTTTAACTGGAATACGCTGAGCTTCCGCTACAAAACCAGTTATAGCTACTTTGGTATGTCGCGTTATGAAATCGACTTTTCAGGTGAAAAACCACAAATTTTAAGCAAATACGTGGTACTGAAAAACGATTATATCAACCAAGTGATTGATGTTTATCACCTCTAAGTTAGCCACACATCCTTAGTATGCTTTCAGCCAAATGGAGTTTTGGCTGAAAGTTCCAAGTTTCAAAGTTTTTAAAGGATATTCAGCCATGTCAAACCACAATGTTGCACTTCAATTTGAAGATGGCGTAACGCGTTTTATTACCGTGACTCAAGGTGAGTCTTTATCAGATGCCGCTTACCGCCAAAAAATTAACATTCCGCTAGACTGCCGTGATGGTGCATGTGGAACTTGCCGCGCTTTTTGCGAATCTGGTAGTTATGACATGCCTGAAGAGACGTATATTGAAGATGCGTTAACACCAGAAGAAGCGGAACAAGGCTATATTCTGGCTTGCCAATGTCGCCCAACCTCGGATGCTGTATTCCAAATTCAAGCGTCATCTGAAGTGTGTAAAACCGAAATCCACCAGTACCAAGGCACATTAGTTGCTGTTGAAAATTTATCAGAATCGACCATTACTTTTGATATTCAGCTCGATGAAGGCCAACCTGACATTCACTTCCTTGCTGGTCAATATGTCAACGTCGGCATTCCAGAGACAGCAGAAACGCGTTCATATTCATTTAGCTCGAAACCGGGCAACCGTTTAACTGGTTTCGTGGTCCGTAATGTGCCGAATGGCAAAATGAGTAGCTTTTTAAGTGGTGCTGCCAAAGCGGGCGACAAAATGACTTTTACTGGTCCATTTGGTAGCTTCTACTTGCGTAATGTGGTTCGTCCTGTGGTTATGCTTGCAGGCGGTACTGGTATTGCACCCTTTATGTCTATGTTACAAACTTTAGAAGAAAAAGGCGCTGAACACCCTGTTCGTTTAGTGTTTGGTGTCACTAATGATTTCGACTTAGTGGCTTTAGAACAGCTCAATGCCCTCCAAGCTAAACTTCCATGGTTTGAATACCGTACCGTGGTTGCAAGTCCAGACTCTGCACATGAGCGTAAAGGTTATGTGACTGGGCATATTGACAATGAATGGCTCAATGGCGGTGATGTTGATGTCTACCTCTGTGGTCCTGTCCCTATGGTCGATGCTGTTCGAGGTTGGTTAGATAGCGAAGGCATAAAGCCTGCAAACTTCCTGTTTGAAAAATTCTCTGCAAACTAATAGATCACCCAATATTTAAGTCATAGAAAAAATGATACGCAAAAACGTCATTCGCAATTGTTCGAGGCCAGACTGCTTGGTAAAAAAGCCTTTTCTGCGAGAAAGATATCAAGTAATCGGTTTCTGACGAGTTTTGCAGTTTTGCTTACTTTTCCCAAAAGGAAAGTAAGTCCAACCAAAGGTTAATCCGGTAAGTGATATTCAAATGTTAGGACGCCGGCGTGCCAAATTTATAAATTTAGAAAATCATCTTTATATCGGATGATGAGTGAGTTCAAAAATGGCGTTAAATCAAAGATTTTTAAACAAAGTCGTGATTGTGACTGGTGCCGCTCAAGGCATTGGTCGCGGTGTTGCACTCCAAGTGGCTGAAGAAGGTGCGCAAGTTGTCTTAGCTGATTTATCCGACTATGTAGATGAAACATTAGCAGAGATTGAAGCACATCAAGGCGACGCTATAACAGTCAAAGCCAATCTTGAAACCTTTGCAGGCGCACAAAGTGTTGTAGATAAAGCACTTGAAATCTATGGCCGTGTTGATGTACTCATCAATAATGTCGGTGGTGCGATTTGGATGAAACCCTTTGACGAATTTTCTGAAGAAGAAATCATCAAAGAAGTGAATCGTTCATTATTTCCAACGCTATGGTGTTGTCGTGCAGTTTTACCTGAAATGATTAAAAATCAGAAAGGTACAATTGTAAATGTGTCTTCTATTGCGACTCGTGGCATTAACCGAGTGCCTTATTCGGCTTCCAAAGGCGGGGTGAATGCCCTTACTGCATCACTTGCTTTTGAACATGCCAAAGATGGGATCCGAGTGAATGCAGTTGCGACAGGTGGAACCGAGGCACCGCCACGTAAAGTGCCACGTAATGCAAATCCACTGTCTGAAAATGAAAAAGCATGGATGCAACAAGTGGTCGATCAAACCATTGATCGTAGTTTTATGAACCGTTATGGCACGATTCAGGAACAAGTCAATGCGATTGTATTCCTTGCTTCAGATGATTCGTCATATATGACAGGTACAGTGGTTCCTGTAGGCGGTGGCGATCAAGGCTAATTGATCGTCACAAAACTTTATATACAGGATCATGTCTGCATGGAGGCAAATGAATGGCTACCCTGTTTAAAACTTTGAAAGAAGATTGGTCTATTTCAGCCACTGTCGCAGGTTTTTTGGCGGTGCTGATTTCCTATTCAGGACCACTCATTATCTTCTTTCAGGCTGCGCAACAAGCTCAGGTTTCCCCGACCATGATGATTTCATGGATTTGGGGTATTTCTATAGGGGCAGCCGTGGCAGGGATCTTCCTTTCCATTAAGTTTAAAGTCCCTGTGATTACCGCATGGTCTGCACCAGGTACGGCTTTATTGGTCACCCTGTTCCCGAATATTAACCTGAATGAAGCTGTAGCCGCTTATATCACCTCAGCAGTGGTAATTTTCCTGATCGGGATCAGTGGTTACTTCGATAAATTGTTGAAATGGATTCCGCAGTCGGTTGCAGCAGGCATGATGGCAGGGATCTTATTTCAGTTTGGTTTGGGTCTTTTTAGTGCAACTAACAGTATGCCGATTATTGTATTTAGCATGCTGTTTGTCTTTTTAGTCGCAAAACGAATTTCACCACGCTATAGCATGCTTTGGGTACTGCTTTCAGGTGTAGCCTTGAGCTTTGGGCTTGGTGAAATGAATGCGGTGAGTTTAGATTTCCAACTTGCTATTCCTCAGTTCATTAGCCCTGAATGGACTTGGCACTCCACCTTAAACCTTGCCCTGCCTCTGATTTTAGTCAGTCTGACGGGACAGTTTTTACCGGGCATGGCCATCATGAAACTGAGTGGTTATGACATGCCTGCTAAGCCAATTATTACGACTACCAGTATTGCGTCTTTAGCTGTTGCATGTGTCGGTGGTATCACCATTGTTTTGGCGTCCATTACCGCTGCACTGTGTATGGGCAAAGATGCGCATGAGTTAAAAGAAAAGCGTTATATCGCAGGCGTTGCTAATGGCATTTTCTATATTTTAGGTGGTTTGTTTGCAGGCAGTATCGTTCTGCTATTCAGCTTGTTGCCGAAAGAGCTTGTTGCCGCTTTGGCTGGCTTAGCCTTATTGGGTGCAATTTCAACCAATATCGCTGTAGCCATGAAAGATGAATCTCAACGAGATTCTGCACTCATTACCTTTTTAGCTACAGCTTCAGGTATGCACTTTTTGGGTCTAAGTTCCGTTTTTTGGGGCATCGTTATTGGTTTAACTGCGCATCTGATTTTAACCAAACGTAGTCCTGAAGTTTCGGCTTTAGCTTCAACTCCAAGCTCCAATTCAAGTTCCAAAAGTTAATTGGTACGCTGTGCCTAGGACAACATTATGATTGATAAAAGTTCAGCTTCTTTAACAGAAGCACTTTCGCAAATAAAGGATGGTTCCACCATCATGATTGGTGGTTTTGGTACAGCAGGACAACCTGCTGAACTGATCGATGGCTTAATTCAACTCGGCATTAAAGACCTCACCATCGTTAGCAACAATGCTGGTAATGGCGACTATGGTTTAGCCAAGCTCCTCAAAGCCGGTGCTGTGAAAAAAGTCATTTGTTCGTTCCCGCGTCAGTCCGACTCTTGGGTCTTCGATGAACTCTATCGTGCAGGCAAAATCGAATTGGAACTGGTGCCTCAAGGTAACTTGGCCTGTCGTATCCAAGCCGCAGGTATGGGACTGGGTGCTGTGTTT
>NZ_QKVN01000031.1:0-44569 GCF_003231195.1 Acinetobacter sp. WCHAc060042 | reverse complement strand
ACCCGAAGGTGCTTTTCATACAGCAATTGCGATTATGGTTTAACCACAACCATCACTTGAATGGCTTCTGGTGTGACCGATAGACCATCGAGTAAACCAAGACCTTCTTTTTGCAGTTTTTGTAGACGCAAAATCTCATCTTCACGAATACTCGGATTAAACTGCTTTAAGTAAGTCAGACGGTCAATTTCGTATTGCCACTTACTACCGTAGACTTCTTTCGCTTGTTGCACAAAATTCGGTAAAGCCGAACGTGCAAGCTCTAATGCTTGCACATAACGCTGTTCAATCACTTCACGGCGTGCTTTCACCACTTGGCGACAGCTATTGCCATCCAAATGATGCAAATACGGTTTTAAAATTTCAGGCGCAATTTTCTGCGACAGGTCTTGACCTTTTTCACTCAGCAAGACGCGAACCAATTGTTGCGGTAAGCTTGAAGGTAAATTCAATGCTTTCGGTGCCACCACATCGACCTTAAACCAAACTTCTAACAGCACCGAACCTTGCGGTAAAGCAGCTGACTTCAACACTGCAACGTTAGTACTACCAAAACCTTGAGTGTTGATCATTTCCATCACACTTTCAGTAAATGGATGCTCAAGGGTTAAATACTGAGCATCTTCACGTACCTGAGCCTGATCACGATAGAAAGTCGCTGTCATACCTTCTTCGTCCAAGGTTAAACCTTGAACTTGCATTTGATCGGTTGGTTTAATGATCACAGTACCATTGCTTTGCTCGTCAAAATCAATATTTGTCGACGCCATAAAGCGCTTCATAAACATTGGCAAAGTGGTATTGTCATCATATTCTTCAAGCGCTTGCACGATTTCTTGCGCCACAATTGGACGGCATGAGTTGTATTCAAGCAAACGGTCACGACCTGATTGTAACTCAGCCTCTAATGCTTCGCGTTGTACGCTGACCGCTTCGAGTAAGTCATCAAACTGCTGACCTTTATCTGCCAGTAAGCAATCTTTCAATTCAACAATAAAGTTTTCTTGTAAAGTTTGCGCAGTTGGAGAGATATTACTAAAAATATTTAATGCTTCGTTATACCAACGGAACATGCGTTCTTGCGCTGTGCCAATTAGATATGGCACATGAATTTGAATCCGGTTTTCTTGACCAATACGATCCAAACGACCAATACGTTGTTCAAGTACATCTGGGTTTGCAGGCAAATCAAATAAAATCAGATCTGATGCAAACTGGAAGTTACGACCTTCAGAACCAATTTCAGAGCACAGTAAAATTTGTGCACCATAAGACTCTTCGGCAAAGTAAGCCGAGGCTTGGTCACGCTCAAGTAAACTCATGCCTTCATGGAACATCGCGGTACGAATACCTGCATGTAAGCGGAGTACATTTTCAAGTGCTTCAACCACTGGACCACTACGTGCAATCAGCAACACTTTTTTGTGTTTTAAGTCTGTACGTAGTTTTTCCATGAGCCACATGACACGTGGGTCAGCTTCCATCCAAGCACCGTCAAGTTGTGCTTCTTCTGGCCACATTTGTTCACGTAATTTACCGTCTTTAGACCAGTTTTCTGGGGCAGGCAAAGGTGCAGGCTGACAGTCACGACCTGGGAAGCCTTGAATAGCTTCACGGGTGTTGCGGAACAAAATACGCCCTGTACCATGACGGTCTAAAAGCTCATGAATGGCACGGAAGCGTTGTTCAGGTGCATCTTCAATGCGGTGCCCCAACAAACCTTCAAGCGCTGTCAAATGCCCTTCTTCAAGTGGCATATCTGACATGAGCACTTCAGCAATTTTTGCAGTTTGCTGATACTGGGTTTCTTCATCCAAGAACCGATCTAAAGAGCTAAAACGCTGTGGGTCAAGTAAACGTAAACGCGCAAAATGGCTTTCTACACCTAGCTGTTCTGGGGTTGCAGTTAACAGCAAAACACCCGGTGTTTTTTCTGCTAACTCTTCGATCAAGTCATAACGGTCATTGCCACCGTCTTCCTCATTCCACATCAAGTGATGTGCCTCATCGACCACCAACAGATCAAAACCAGCTTCTAGGGCTTGTTCACGTAAGTCATCATGGTCAATCATTAAATCAATTGAGGCAATGATGCATTGTTCTGTTAAAAATGGATTGAGATCAGGGTCATGCTCTTTGATTGAAGCCGTACGGGTTAAATCAAATAACGAGAAGTTCAAATTGAAACGGCGGCGCATTTCAATCATCCATTGATACTGCAGTGAATCGGGTACCAAAATTAGGATGCGTTCTGAACGGCCCGTTTTAAGCTGTTGATGGATGATCAACCCAGCTTCAATGGTTTTCCCTAAGCCGACTTCATCGGCTAAAAGAACACGGGGAGCAAAACGCTGACCCACTTCGTGTGCAATATATAACTGGTGTGGAATCAGGCCGACACGTGAACCAACCATGCCACGTAAAGGACTCGACTTCATATTGGCTTGCATCAACATCGCTTCAATACGTAAGTCGTACCATTCTTTATAGTCAATTTGACTTGCCAATAAGCGATCAAGCGGTTTAGACAACTGAATTTGAGCGCCAATGCGAGTTTCATTCAGTGATTTACGCTCTTCTGTGCCATCTTCTAAACGACGTACAACGTTATAACGCACAACGCCGTGACGGTCTTCTTGAGACTCAACGATCCACTTCGTCCCTTCTTGATCTTGCAGCTCATCGTTCACGTTGAAGATGATACGGGATAAAGGTGCATTATTTCGTGCATAAACACGCGTTTCATCACTTTTAGGGAATAAGATGCTGACAGATCGCTCATCTACATCAATAAGAACTCCTAGACCTAGTTCCGTTTCAGTATCTGATAACCAACGTTGACCAATAGCAAACTGCTGCAATTTTTCCACCTTTATCTACAAGTATAGGACTGCAAATTTAATGCTCAAACACTGTTTGATATTTGAGCAAAATTATACACCTTTAAGCAATATATTTTGACATAAAGCTCACTAAAAAAGTGAGCAAATTTGATGATTCCAATGACTTAAAACGGTACTGGACAAATAAATTCGACACGTTCATCCGTTTGAGGATGGTGAAAGCTCAGACGCTCTGCATGTAAACACAATCTTGGCATGATTACTTGCTGCTCAGGAGAAGCATAAAGCGTATCTCCAACGATAGGATGACCTAAAAACTGCATGTGTACACGAAGTTGATGTGAGCGTCCTGTAATTGGGGTGAGTGCTACGCGGGTCACGGACTGGCCCTGTATTTCAAAATGCTCTAAGGCCTTCCACTCCGTCACAGCAGGCTTGTTATGGCTGGGCTCTGCAATATGTAACGGTGGACGTGCAGGATCATAAATAACAGGTACATCAACAATACCCTGACCCTCTAAATAACCAGCCACAATCGCTTGATAGGTTTTATCGGTTTGACGTTCTTGAAACTGACGAGAAATGGATTTTTGTCCCCAACGACTGAGAGCAAAAACCAAGATACCAGAAGTATCACGATCAAGACGGTGGATCAGTAGAGTTTTAGGTTCAAGTCTGACTAAACGATTGATCATGCAATCTTGTAAGTCTTCTGTCTTCCCCGGAACGGTGAGTATACCTGCAGGCTTATGGATGACCATGAAGTCTTCATCTCGATGAATCAGGTGTTCGGTTAGAAAATTACTCAAGGTTCCATTCCAAGCTGATCGCGAAAACAAGCGGGCAATAATAAAAAGCTTAAGCTAGAAATACAATGCAAAAATCGTTTTTTTTGATGCTTAGGCAACATTGAATGCGTTATTTAACGACAAACACATGAACTTCCTCGTATCACATAAAATATGTATCACCCATATTTCCGCTATGACAAACGATTTTTAAATAACCATGCAGCCAAAGGCAAGGTGATCAACGCCAAAATCAGCATCGGCAAAAAGTCCCATTTCACCTGACTAAAGCCTGCACCTTCTAAATATACCCGTTGTACCAAGTCAATACCGAAACGAAGCGGATTGGCATAAGTCAGCCAATTCAACACATTTGGCATATTTTGAACTGGCGTTAATAGACCTGATAAAAGCGTCAAAGGCATAATCAGAAAAAAAGTATACAGCATGGCTTGTTGCATATTCAGCGCAATCGCCGAAATAGACAACCCAACACCAACGACTGCAATATTAAAAGCAAACAATCCAAAATAAATCAGCAACAATGAGCCATTCATCGGGATCTGAAACCAAAACAGGATGATCGCTAAAATAATCGAAGACTGAATCACACCAATCAGTATGGGTGGAATTGCCTTACCAATCATAATCTGCGTCGGTGTGTAAGGCGTCACCAAGAGCTGATCAAACGTTCCCTGCTCCCGCTCCCGCGCCACAGATAAAGCAGAAAGTAAAAGCGTCTGCATCATACTTAATGTTGCAATCAAAGATGGCATCATGCCCCATCTGGACTCTAAATTTGGGTTATACCATGTGCGTGACTGAACGGTAACTGCAGACGTTGAACCCAACCGCTCTTGATTGACCTGGGTCACTATACTGCTGATATAAGAGCCCGCCATGCCTGCCGTAGACGAGTTCCTACCATCCAAGACCACTTGGATTGCCGAAGATTCATTATTATTGAGCTTATCCTCAAAATCTGTGGGAATCGTAATCACTGCAAGTGCTGAACGGTCATTAATGACCTGTTGAATCTGGGCCGTATTCTGCAAATCTGCTGTGCGTTTAAATACACCCGAACCATCCAAATGCGATAGTATTTGCTGCGAAGCCTGACTATGACTTTGGTCCAGCACAGCATAATCTACATGATTGACATCATAACTGGCAGCATAACCAAAGAGCAGAGCTTGCAGAAATATAGGAATAATCAATGTTATCCGATTGACAGGATCAACCAAAATAGTCAAAAATTCTTTTTTGGTTAGCACCACAAGATAATGAAACCAGCGCTGAAATGTCGCCATGAATTGTTGCATGATGTTCTTACCTCAGACGCTTTTTCAATGTACGCGCTGTAATCACAGTGAGCACGACAATATAAATCAACAAAATGCCACATTCTTTGAGCCATAAAGACCAGTCATCTCCACCTAAAAATAAGGTTTTGACCAATGTCATATAATGTGTTGCAGGCAATACATTGCTAATGATCTGCACCACTAAAGGCAGATTTCGTGTATCAAACACAAAACCTGACAGCATCATGGCAGGCATGAAACTCGCTAAAAGTGCCATTTGACTGGCTTGGAACTGACTTTGCGATACCCCTGAAATCATTAACCCTAGTAATAAAGACACCATTAAATATAAAAATGATGCACTGATCACCGATAAAAGTGATGCGCGAATAGGAACTTCAAATAAGTAATGTGCCGCCAACAGACAGACCACAATATCGACCATACCAATCACGATATAAGGTGCTAACTTGGATAAAACAATTTCCAAAGGGCGAATGGGTGTTACAAACATTGCTTCTAAAGTGCCACGTTCTCGCTCACGTGCAATCAGTAACCCCGTTAAAAATGCACCGACCAAAGTCAAAATCAACACAATCAAACCAGGCACTAAAAACCAGGTACTATTGCCCGACTCATTGAACCACATACGCTGATCTACACTGATTACACCTGTAGTTGAACTACTGTTGGTACGGTCAGCTTGTATTGAACTCACCGTATTTAAGGCACTGGCTATATAGCCCTGTAGTGAAGACGCTATACTGGTGGAACGACCATTATTGATAATCTGCACCGTGGCAGAACCATTGGCATATTGCGCTGCAAAATCACTGGGCACATTGAGAATGGCATCAATATCATCATCCCCCATTGCCGCTTGCGCTTGTGCAAAACTTGGATAATGGATCACCGTGATATATTTCGAGCCGTTTAAACCACTGAGGACTTGGCTACTTTGTGGTGTCGGATTTTGATCGACCACACCGACACGACCATTGGTCAAGTCAAAAGACAGGCCGTATCCAAAAAGCAATATCAAAATAATGGGTAAAATAAAACCGATCGCCATGCTACTTTTATCACGCAATAACTGCTTCGTCTCCTTGCGTGTCAGTGCAATGAGCCTTGTCCAAAATGCTGAGCGATGACTCATACAGCTCTCCTCATTTGATCTCGTCTCATACGCTCGCCTCTTTTACTTGCTGACTCGCACGAGATTGCTCCACAATCGCAATAAAAGCACTGTTCATATCATTGACACCTTCACCATGCACCATACTTCGGATGTCTTTGGGTGTACCAAGTGCCAACATTTTCCCTGCATCCTGAATCGCGATACGATCGCAATATTCTGCTTCTTCCATAAAATGTGTGGTGATAATAATAGTAATGCCTTGATTGGCGAGCTCACCAATGGTGTACCAGAACGCACGTCGCGCCAACGGGTCGATACCACTGGTCGGTTCATCTAAAAACACAATTTCAGGCTGATGTAACAGTGCTGCGGCCATCGACAAACGCTGCTTAAAGCCATTGGGTAAATCACCACTTTTAGCATGTGGCTTGAGTTCAAACTGATGTAATGCCTGATCAATTTGTTGCTTTAGATGTTTGCCTGATAATCCATACGCACCGCCAAAAAACTTTAAGTTATCCAAAACACTTAAGTTGCCATATAGGGCGAATTTCTGAGATACATAACCAATTTTGGCTCTCGCTTGTGCACGTGCTGTACGCAGATTCATCCCCGCTACTTCGAGTACACCACTACTGGCAGGAAGCAGACCACACAGCATACGAAACGTCGTGGTTTTGCCGGCACCATTTGGCCCAAGCAATCCGAAAATTTCCCCACGTGATACATCAAACGAGGTACTGGCCACGGCGGTAAAATCACCAAATGTACGCACGAGACCCTGAACCACAATGACAGGTGCTTCTGCTTTACTATCTAAATCTGCGTTGCTGTCTAAACGCACTTTCGTATTCGGGACTTTTTCAGCATTGATCGGCTTGGTCTGAACGATGTTTGCATTAATGCTCTGCTCATTGCTTTGGGCATAGCTTTGATCTGTGTTTAATCCTGTTATCGCCAGATCGTTATTCTCAGCCACACCTGAGTCTACGGTGTTTTTTTCTACATGCTTTGCTTCATGCAAAAGCAACATAAATGCATCTTCAAGTTCTGCTGCTCTCGCTTCTGCAACAACACCTTGTGGCAGTTGATCAGGCGGAAGAATCGGATGTTCAGTTCGGGTAATAAAACGTACCACATCGCCTTTAGGCACTGCATCTGCAATGTATTTGTGATTATCCAATAGATGTGCTTGTAACACCCTCGCCTTCATCCCTTGACTCGGTTTCACTTGCCATGTTTGACCTTTGGCATAGTCTGTCAGTGCTTCAGGTGAACCCTGTTTGAGGACTTGCCCCTCCAACATGACATACACATCATGACAACGTTCCGCTTCATCCATATACGCTGTGCTGATAATGACACTCAAGTTCTCATCTTTCACTAACTGTTCAATGATGATCCACAAATCACGGCGTGATAGCGGGTCAACCCCAACACTGGGTTCATCGAGCAGTAATAACTCTGGTGAACGAACTAAAGTACAAGCCAAGCCCAACTTTTGCTTCATCCCTCCAGATAACTTCCCCGCAGGTCGCTCTGAAAATCGTGCTAAATCGGTAATTTTAAGCAAGCGATCAAAGCGTTCTTTACGTACATCCGCAGGTACACCATGTAGGTCGGCATATAAATCTAAATTTTCTTGAATGCTTAAATCTTCATATAAACCAAATTTCTGAGGCATATAGCTGATACGATCTTGTACAGACTGAGGGTCTTTGGCCACATCAATCCCAAGAACTTCCAAGCTTCCAGCAGTAGGCTCATACAAACCTGCAATCAATCTCAGCAATGTGGTTTTCCCCGCGCCATCAGGCCCAACCAAAGCAGCCAATTGTCCTGCCTTGATTTGCATATTCAGTCCTTGCAGCGCATACACATCTTCAGCGCCTTTTTGCTCAGCTTTGAAAACTTGCTTTAAATCCTGAGCGATCATCACGCAATCTGAAGACATCGACTTACTCGCTTGTTTTTGCTTTGGAAGATTTATCAATATTGACCGTCACAGGTTGTCCCATTTTCAACTGGTCATTCGGATCATTGACATAAATACGAACTTCATAGACCAACGTGGTACGAATGTCCTCGGTCTGAACGGTTTTCGGGGTAAATTCAGCAACAGAGGAGATATAACCAATTTTTCCAGTGATTGGCTGATCTGGTTGTGAATCACGCAAAATGGTGGCCGTTGAACCCATTTTGATTTGTCCAAGCTCTGTCTCACTGGCATAGACGCGTACCCATTTTGGATCAGTTAAAGCAATGGTATAAACCGATTTGCTAGATGTCGTCATATCGCCCACCTCTTGTAAGCGTGCCCGTACAACACCATCCACAGGTGAGCGTAATTCACTTTGTGCAATTTGATATTTGATCAAATCCAAACTCGCTTTAGTCGAATCATATTGTGCTTTTGCCGCTTCGCGATCTTCTTTGCGCACCCCTTTTAACAGCAACTGCAAATTGGCTTCACTTTCACGCAAAGCTGCTTCGGCTGTTTTCATAGTGCTTTTAGCTGTATCAACTTCTTGCTTACTCACCGCTTGGCCTAGCGAACTATTGTTTAACACCGCTAGACGTTGATATTGTTTATCGGCATTTTCGAGTTGTGCTTTAGCTGATCCAACTTGTGCCTTTGCTTGGGCAATCTCTTCAGGTCGATTGCCCGCGGCTTGCTCATTTAAAGTTTGCTGTTGAACCTGCAATTGCGCATCCGCTTGTTGGGCTTGGATACTTAAAGATTCTGTATTTAAATGCGCTAGCACTTGGCCTTTTTTGACACGATCGCCTTCCTGAACAGTCATATTTTTAATACGCCCTGCGGTTTCAAAAGCAAGAGAGACTTGTCGAATATCAACATTGCCATACAACACGATGTGCTGCGCATCGTCCTTATCTCGATTCAACCACCAATATGCGACTGCCGATCCAAGCAAGACCAATCCAATCAGCACCGCGACGTGACTCTTTTTCATGCACACCAGACCTTTGCTTATTTTTAATACAAGTTTAAATTTAAATTAAATTTAAACTACAATAATTAAGTAAAAAAAGATATACTCCTCTCATAATTTTTTACGCAGAGTAAACAATGTCTAGAGCTGGACGTAGCGATGGTGACTTAACCAAGTCGAAAATTTTGGATGCAGCAGGTCGTTTAATTGCTCAGAATGGTTTTGCAAAAACCACCAGCAAAGCGATTGCGAAGCTTGCCGAAGTCGATTTGGCTGCCATTAACTATCACTTCGACGGTCGTGATGGTCTATATCGTGCCGTATTAGCCGAAGCACATACGCATTATATTGATGAAGAAAAGCTGTTGGCTTTATTAAACAGCTCCCGCACCCCAACTGAAAAACTAGAAGTTTTTTTTGAAACCCTGATCAGCAAATTGGTTGAAACGGATGTGTGGCACAGCAAAGTATTTATTCGGGAACTTTTTTCGCCCACCACACATTTATACGATTTTATGCAAACTGAGGGCGCAAGAAAATTTCTATTAATCAAAAAGATCATTAGCCAAGTCTCAGGTATTGATGAAAACCACCCTGCATTATTAGCCTGCGTTTTGAGCACAGTTGCACCGTGCATGATGCTGATTATCGCTGATTCAAACTTACCTGGGCCACTTAAAAATGTTTCGAAAGTTGAACCTGCGCTTTTGGTCAAACATCTCATGACCTTTTCAGTCGCAGGTTTAGCCGCCGCTAAACAACTTTATCGTTGATAAACCAACTGTCCTTGCTTATAAGTTGCAAGGACTTTGATGTCTTTGATTTTAGACGGTTCAATAGTGATTGGATTGGCGCTTAAAATAACAAAGTCACCGTATTTCCCTGTACTTAAAGTGCCTTTAATATCTTCTTCAAAATACTGATATGCAGCCCAGTCTGTCATCGTTTTAAGTCCGATATACGGGCTGACTTTCTGCGCCTCACCCAAAACTTTGCCTGTTCGCGTAGTGCGATTAACCGTTGCATCCAGTACTATCATGCTTTTCGGTGGGATGACAGGAGCATCATGATGCTCTGTGAAAATCATGCCTTTTCTTAAAGCTGAACCTGTCGGTGAAATATGTTCAGCACGCTTTTCACCTAATGTTTGTGCCACATGCCAATCCCCCCAGTAGTAGGTATGCAAAGAAAAAAATGAGGGAATTAGGTGAAGCTGTTTCGCCCGATCCAGTTGATCTTCACGCATGGTTTGCGCATGAATAATCACATCACGTCGCTTTGAAGCATCATACTTCTTTTGCGCATTAGCAATCACATTGAGGTATTGATCAATCGCGGCATCACCATTGGCATGTGCCAAAATAGGCCATTGTTTCTCGAAAGCCAAATCAATCATTTGCTGAACTGTTTTTTGTTCTGGAAATGCAGGATAACCACGATAGTTTTTATCTTTCCCTTCGGGTGGAACCACATAAGGTTCGGTTAACCATGCTGTTTTACCTTGGGGTGAACCATCTAAGCTAATTTTCACGCCACCAATTCTAAAGTGATTGACATAGTTTTTACTTACCCCTTTTTCAAGCATATATGCCTGTTCAGAACTAATATCGGGATAAGAGACAACATCAATCGCTAATTTGTTTTGATTGGCCAAACTACGCCAAAGCTCTGAAGTGCCACGATCAGCTCGTCCCTCTTGTACCGTGGTATAGCCATTTGCCATATAGGTCTGTACTGCAGTCAATGCCATCTGTTGCATGATTTCAGGTGGTACGGTTTTAAAAGCTTGCATCATTGCCTCAATCACGACACTTTCTTCCAGTACACCATTTGGAATATTTGTCCCGACCACGCGTCGAATCACCCCACCACTAGGATTGCTACTTTTTTCATTAATGCCTAACAATTCGAGTGCCTTGTGATTTGCAGAAGCCAAATGTCCTGATTGATGCAAAATCAGCACGGGTTGAGTCGTTGAAATCTGATCTAAGTCCGAGGCTGTTGGATGAACTTTCTCTTGTAGCTGGGCGTCATCATAACCATTGCCAATCATCCAACCAGAAGTGGCTTTTATAAACTGTGGATTTTGCTTTGCCCACGCCTTCATTTCTTGAACCAATGTGGCAATACTCACCACCTTGCCATCTGGTGGCGGATATAAATTAGCCACGGTTTGCTGCATACCGACAGAGTTTAAATGGCTATGGGCATCAATAATGCCTGGGATGACTGTCTTGTGATTCAAATTCAGACGTTTCGCCTGTGGCGCAAGCTTTTCAGCCTCAGACAATGCACCTGTATAACGGATCTTTCCATCTTGAATTAACATGGCATCGACATAGCTGGGCTGCATGCTTTGCATGGTTAAAATGGGGCCACCATAGACCAACAAGGCATTTTTCATTTGTTGTTGTGTATTTGAAACCGTGCTAGACGGACTGGATGTACAACCGCTTGTCAACAACACAGAGGAAGAAAGCACAGTTGTAAGTGCAAAGGAAACTTTATTAAAAAACATGGGCTAAACACCTCATATCACTAAATATTATATTTTTACTCTGTACGAGCATTCCTTATATCTATAAAACTTGGATACATCACATCAATACTCTACCTTAGCACTTTAAGTCAGCGCTTGTCAGGCAGAATAAAGTGCTAGATATACAACAGATTATTGTAATAATTTTAAAATGTGCTGCAAACGGATGTGATCTATATTTTCTTTATACACTGCATAAATCGGTGCAATACACGGATTATTGGCCTTGAGCGCTTTATAAACAATCTGCTTATTCCAAAAGTCACGGATGGCTTCAGGCACGATGGATAAGCCAATTCCGGCAGCAATCAAATTTAAACTTGAAGTTAAACGTGGCGCTTCTTGTACGATTTTTGGACTAAAACCTGCTTGATAACAACTGGCCAAAATATTATCGAATAGATCTTGCCCAGCTAAACGTCGGTATAGCACAAAATCATGCGGTTCAAGATCTAGCAAATGAATCGGTTCGGCTTGCTCAGCCAAAGGATGATTGTTGGGTAGAGCCACAATGAGCGGCTCATCCAGTACATGCAAACTGGTTAAACCGAGGCCAATAGGTGCAGGTTTTCGTAAGAACACAATGTCATTTTTTTCATTGCTAATGGAATCAATCAGCGAGCTACTGCCATCTTCTTCCAAATGAATTGAAACACGTGGAAAAGTTTCCCGAAAGTTACGCAGCAACGCTGGTAAAAATGGATGTAAGCCAACCGAGTTGGTAAAGCCAATATTAATCTGACCTTCGACCCCCAAAGAAATATCCTGCACACGTTTGGGAATTAACTGTGCATGCGCTAATATCGCAAGGGCTTCTTTGTACAAAACCTTACCTGCTTCTGTGACCTCAACACCACGCGGCAAACGCTTTAATAGCTGCGCATTCAGTTCTTCTTCCAAGCTTTTGATAATCCGTGTCAACGGTGGTTGTTGCATATTCAAACGAACAGCGGCATGCGAAATATTACTTTCTTCTACCACTGCAACAAATGCTCTGAGTTTATGGATATCAATCATGTCTGCCCCATCAAACATACTTTTTCAGTATATATAACGTCAAAAATAGCATTTTTCAACATATCTCTACAGGTTCATACTGAGCTCATTCAACAAAAGGTGAAAGACATGAACACTGAAGTGCTCCCTGCTGAACAAATAACCCACCCGACTTCTCGGGAACTATTTGCAGGCTTTATGAAGCTGGGACTCATGGGCTTTGGTGGTGTATTGCCACTTGCACACCAAATGGTTGTAGAAGACCAAAAATGGCTCAACACGGAAGAGTTCACACACTTATTGGGTGTCTGTCAAATCCTCCCTGGTGGAAACATCATCAATATGGCTGTTGCGATTGGCTATGAATTTCAGGGAGTTAAAGGTGCGATTAGTGCCGTTCTCGGATTAATTTTTGCACCGACGGTGATTGTGATTTTGCTGTATGAACTCTATGCACAATTTCAAAGTATCCCCGTGATTCAGCACATGATTCAGGGGCTGGCAGCAGCGGCAGCAGGTTTACTGTTTGCCATGGGTTTAAAAATGTTGAAACCGATTCTGAAAAGCTACCTCACAATCTTTACTATCGCGCTAACCATCGTCTTTATGTTGATCATTAAAATTCCACTGGCACTGACTTTACTGATTTTAGTAGGCATCAATGTCGCGGTCTTAAGCTTGAAAAAAAGAGGAAAAAACGCATGATTTTACTCACCTTAGCCATCGTTTTTACCCAGCTTTCTATATTGGCCTTTGGTGGAGGCAATGCCATTTTGCCTGAGATGCAACATCAGGTGGTTGAAGTGCATCGCTGGCTTACTGCTACAGAGTTCAGCACCATGTTTGCCATGGCTCAAGCGGCTCCAGGCCCCAATATGATGATTGTACCTTTGGTCGGCTGGCATGTGGCTGGGCCTGCTGGGCTGTTCGTGACTTCACTGGCGAAGTTTGGGCCCTCTTCTGTACTGACTGTATTTGCACTCAAATTTTGGAATCAGTTTAAGGATCACCCACTACGTAGCATGTTTGAAAAGGCGTTGAAACCCATTACCGTCGGTTTGGTTTTGGTTAGTGCCTATATTATTGCCGCTGCATCTGCTCAGAACTGGTTACTCATCGCAATCGTTATCGTCGCTACTGGTTTAAGCTTAGTTAAAAAAATTCATCCACTGTGGGTCATGCTCTTTGGGGCAGTGTCAGGCGCACTTTTTTTATAAACAGTCTGTTCATTATAATCAGTATCCAATTACACATACTTTCTGTTTCACTGTTACTTTCAAATAAATAGTTTAAGCGTTGCATCTGAAAACCAAGATGCAAGGCTTTGCCATTTGAGTCAATAAACATGTGAAAAAATCAAGGTTTAGGAAATATTTCCACCCAATGCAGTGATTAATTGCGCTGTATTTTTTAATTGGATTTGTTGCAACTCTAATGTGCTCTGTTCAGCTTGTAGCCTTAAATTCTGCGCCGTGACCACTTCCAAATAACTCACTAAACCTGCGTTATAACGTCGCATCACCACTTGTTCATTTTCTTTGCTCAGTTGTAGCAACTGAGCTTGTTCCAATTGTTGTTGCTTCAAACTTGAAGTCTGCATTAAGGCATCATCGACTTCCTTCCAGCCCGTAAGTACAGCTTGCTTATAGGCTGCTAATTTTTCGTCATAGCTTGCCTGCGCTTGAGCAATTTCAGCTTGACGTTTTCCACCATCAAAAATAACCGAAGCCGCTTCTAATCCCGTAGACCATAAGTATGCAGGGGCTTGGAACAATTGGCCCAACACTTGACTATTTAAACTCGCATTAAGACCAATACTAAGATCTGGTAACCAAGCCGTTTGCGCTAAACCCAACTGCGCATGTGTGCTCGCAAGCTCCCGCTCTGCACGAATCACGTCGGGACGTTGCATGAGTAAACGACTGGGTAGCTGCGCAGGTACAGCAGGAATACTCAAACGTTGCTGACGTTTTGCCAATTGAAACTGAGCCACACTTTTACCCTGTAAGACTGACAGCACATTTTCCTGTAAATTGCGTTCACGCTGCGTTTCGATCTGCTGTATTTGCACTTGTTTCAACTGCGTTTCTGCCTGTATTACATCTGCCCGCGCAATCATCCCTGCTGTATATTGGTTTTTTAAAATTTGCACCGAACGTAGGTAACTTTTTTGGGTCTGCTGTAATACATCAAGCTGCGCATCCAAAACACGAATGTTCCAATAAGCCTCAGTCGCCAATAACTGCTGATTTAACTTGACTGCGGCTAAGTCAGCCTGCACCGCTTCTAAATTTGCCTGTTGTTCCTCTATCGCTTTTGCTACACGTCCCCACACATCGGGAATCCAACTGGCCTGAACCCCTGTACTAAACTGGCTATTTGGAGAAACATGCTTTGCACCATTACGGTTGGCAGCGCCTTCTAAGCTTAGATTGACAGAACGACTGGCTTTTTGCTGCTCAAGTAAAGCATTGGCTTGTCTATAGCGTGCTTCGGCCTGTTTTAGATTTAAGTTTTCTGCATTTAACTGTTGCAACAGTTGACTTAAAATAGGGTCTTGATAAATGTCCCACCATGCAGCTGTCTTACCTTTTAACTTTGCGGTTTCTGTCCAATTAAGCACCGCATATTTGTATTGATCAGCCGCTTGAATCATCGGTGTTTTATATTCAGGAGGACGTACGACCGCCGTAGAACTACATGCAGTCAACAACAATACACAACTTAGGCTGAAGACATTTTTATAAACCAAACCTGACATTCTATTTTCCTATTTCTTTATCTATTTGTCTAAGCTTTGCAGCACAAATTTACGTTTAAATCTTGAACAAGATTCAGCCCATTTTTCAAAGAGCAAATACAAAACAGGCGTTGTATACAAAGTTAAAAGCTGTCCAAGCGCCAAACCACCCACAATGACCACACCCAAAGGTTGACGTAACTCTGCCCCTTCACCCCAACTACAAGCCAGCGGAATCGCACCTAATAATGCTGCAGTATTGGTCATTAAAATCGGACGAAAACGTAGAGCCGCAGCAGACAACACAGCTTGAAATGCTGACTTTCCTGCACGCCGTTCATATAAAGTAAAATCAATCAATAAAATGGCATTTTTCACCACGATACCAATAAGTAAAAACATGCCCAATAATGCAATCAGGGTAAACTCAAAGTTAAATATCCATAAGGTCAACAGTGCACCCAAAGCCACAGCAGGTATAGTCGATAAAATCGTTAATGGATGCACCACACTTTCATAGGTCACCCCAAGCACGATATAAATCAGCACAATCACCGCAAGAATCAGTAAGGGGGTGCTTAATCCCGCTTGTAAACTTTCTGCCTCGACATCTTTATCTGTGGTCATAAAAACGTTGTTTGGCAACATCACTTCAGTGAGGACAGATCGGATCGCGGCATCAGCCTGTTCATAGCTATAGCCCTGTTTCACCACATAACCAATACCCATCGCGGCGTATTGATTACGTCGATACACCCGATCATTGGTAATTCCATAAGACCATGTCGCAAAGTTACGCAGTGGCACAGCCTGTCCATCTTTATTGGGAACCTGTACATTGGCTAAGGATTCAGGATGTTCCGTGAAGTGTTTATCTACTTCCATGACCACATGAAACTGTTGGGTCTGATCATAAATGGTTGAAATCTGGCGCTGTGAAAATGAATTATTCAATACACTCGAAATGCTTTCAATATCAACGCCCAAACGACGTGCTGCTTCACGGTCTACATCTAGGGTGACATGCTGTGCACCTTCATCCCCCATGGTTTCGACTTCCTCAAGTTCAGGCAGTTTTTGCATGGCCTGTGCAACTTTCGGCACCCATTTGCGTAGCTGTGCAACCTCGTCTGACTGTAGTAACAGCATATAATCTTGCCCACTGCCACTTGAAAAAGGATCATCCAGTTCTAATTCCTGTTCCACACGTGCTGAGAAAATTGCTCCAGCCTGCCACGGCGCATTTTTTTTCATACGCTCGACAATGGCATGTGAGCTTTGCCCCTCACGTTCCGATTTGGGTTTTAAACTCACCATGAAAAAGGAATTGGTGGTTCCACCTGCTCCCCCTGAAGTTCCAACCACATCTTTTACAGCAGGATCACTCAGCAAGCTTTGGCTAAAGGCTGCAATTTTGGGTTGCATAATTTGAAAAGAAAACCCGTCATCACCACGAATAAAAGCCTCAACTCGTCCTGTATCTTGCTCAGGCAATACTCGTTTAGGGAGGTGCTGATAGACATAGAATGAGGCCCCAATCGCACCTAGCCAAAATAAAATCACGACATAGCCATGTGCTAGCATCCATTTTAAAGATATTAAATAAGCATGATTGAACTGCTGCATGCAACGATGGCTAAATTGATATAAAGGCTGATGTTGGTCGCTCTCTAACGGTTTTAAACAACGTGCAGATAAGCTTGGTGTTAACACCAAGGACACAAAAACGGATAACACTACAATAAAAACTAAGGTCAGTGAAAACTCACGGAACAGCCGCTCAATCACACCGCCCATAAACAGCACTGAAATGAAAATCACCACCAATGCCAAATTCATGGCCACTAAAGTCAGCCCCACCTCCTGAATCCCTTTAATGGCGGCCTGTACAGGAGAGTCTCCCTGCTCAATATGACGCTCAATATTTTCCAGCACTACAATCGCATCATCCACCACCAATCCAATAGCGACAATCACCGCCATAATGGAGAGGTTATTGAGCGAAAAACCTGCCAAATACACCAAACTACAAGCACCCACCAACGTCACCAGCATGGCAATACTTGGTACAAAGGCGCTTTGTACACGCCCTAACATTAAAGCAACGACAATAATCACCAACAGCATGGAAAACAACAGCGTATCTCGGGCTTCCGCTAAGCCTGCGCGAATGATTTCAGAACCATCCATCACCGTAGTCAATTGTGTGTCTGCGGGTATGAGTGATTTTAGTTCAGGCAGTTTTTCTTTGATTTGATCAATGGTCGCAACAGTATTGGCATTGGGTTGACGGCTGATTTTGATAATCACCGCGGGTTTACCATTATGAAAACCACTGACATAGCGGTTTTCAACAGAATCTTGCACCTCAGCCACATCTTTTAAACGTACGATTGCTTGTGCGTTACGATGAATCACCAAGTTGGCAAAATCTTGCGCCTGTTTTAAATCATTCGACAGTGCAACTTGCCAACGAAGTTGATCTCTTTCAACCACGCCCAACGCTTGTACTGTATTACTTTTTTCAATTGCAGTACGGACTTGTTCCAATGAAACGCCTTGTACAATAAGTGCATTCGGATTTAAGGTGATCCGCACCGCTGGCATAGATGCGCCATCAATTTCAACTTCACCGACACCACTTATCTGCGCAAGATTGGGCTGGAGTTGATTGCTGGCAATTTCATATAATTTACCCGCAGATAAATGCTCTGAACTCAATGCCAAATAAAAAATTGGGCTTTGGCTTGGATTAACCTTGAAATATTCAGGTGGGCTGGGCATCCCTGATGGAAGTTGCGACATTGCAGCATTAATCGCAGCCTGTACTTCTCTCGCCGCTTCATTAATGTCCGTATCTAAGTCAAAGTGCAAAGTGACTTGCGTTGCATTTTGACTACTGGAAGAGTTAATCGCTTTTACCCCAGAAACGCCCATCATGGCCCGTTCTAAAGGTGTTGCAACGGTTGCCGACATACTTTCAGGACTTGCTCCAGGTAAACTGGCCCGCACCACAATGGTCGGAATATCTGCCTGAGGTAAGGACGCCACGGGTAAGCGGAAATACGCCAATACACCAAGCAATACAATCGCTATGCCCAATAACACACTGGCAACAGGACGATGAACCAAAGCAGAGAGCAGTTTCAAGACTCGCTCCTTGTTTCATCAAATTCAGCTAAAGGCAGCTTTGGTTTTTGAAAAGCATGCTGTAAACGGTCAAAAAACAAATAGACCACAGGCGTGGTAAATAAGGTCAGCACCTGACTTAAAATCAAACCACCAACCATGACAATCCCCAGAGGCTGGCGTAATTCAGCCCCTGAACCAGATGCCAACATGAGTGGAATTGCACCGACCAATGCCGCCAATGTCGTCATTAAAATGGGGCGGAATCGCATCAACGCTGCCTGATAAATCGCTTGCTGAGGTGAAAGACCCTCTTGGCGCTGCGCTGCCAAAGCAAAGTCCACCATCATGATGCCGTTTTTCTTCACCAAACCGATCAATAAAATAATTCCGATTAAAGCAATCATATCGAGTGGTCGACCTACCATAAACAGCGCCAATAAAGCCCCGATTGCGGCAGACGGTAAGGTTGAAAGAATAGTGATGGGATGAATAAAGCTCTCATACAACATCCCAAGCACGATATACATGGTCACAATCGCTGCAATCACCAACCAAAAGGTATGCTGTTGCGAGTTTTCAAATGCAGCAGCCGCCCCTTGTAGCTGAAGCTTAACTTCAGCAGGTAAATTGAGCTGCTGTTCCACACGTTGAATGGCTTGGATGGCATCTCCCAAAGCGACGCCTGTTGCAAGGTTGAAAGAGATACCGTTGGCAGGAAATTGAGCTTGCTGCTGTAAAATAATTGGGACACGTTTTTGCACAATACTGGCCACAGAACTGAGTAAAATCGGCTCTCCGCTGGCATTATGGATATAGCTTTGTTCTAAAGCTTGTATACCTTGAGTTAATTCTGGCGCCAGCTCGAGCACAATGCGGTACTGATTCGACTGGGTATATAAAGTTGCAATTTGTCGCTGTGCAAATAGATTTTGCAAAGCCAAACTAATGTCTTCTACTGTTAAGCCGAATCTCGCTGCTGCATCTCGATTGACATCAATATACGCCTGTAAACCTTGCCCAGCATTTTCACTGCTCACTTCTGCAAACTCAGGTTGTTGGCGTAAAGCATCTACCAAGACAGGTGTCCATAGCGCTAAATCTGTGTTTTTTGCTGCTGTCAAACTGAGCTGATATTGAGTTCGACTAATTTTATCTTCAATACTTAGCTCCTGCACAGGTTGCATCCAAGCTTGAATACCCTGAACATGAACCAACTCTTCACGCAGACGTGCCATCACTTGATCTGCACCCGCTCGTTCTGCATGGGACTTTAAGTTAATAAGAATTCGGCCATTACTGAGTTTCGGGTTATTGGCATCAATACCAATAAATGAAGACAGGCTTTCAACAGCGGGATCTTTTAAAATTTTAGCCGCTAGTGCTTGCTGGCGCTCACTCATGGCTTGAAATGAAATATCGTCTGGGGCTTCAGTCACTACTTGGATAACGCCACTGTCCTGCACAGGGAAAAAGCCTTTCGGAATCATCCAATACAAGAACCCTGCGAATAACACTGTACTGAGCATAACTGTCAGTGTCAGGGTTTGATGCCGAAATACCCATTGTAAAGCTTTTCCATACTGCTGAATAATGCCATCTAGACTCCATCTATTCGCTGAAGTTTGATGCTCTGCTTCTTTTAGTGAAGCTTTGCCTTTGAGCAAATAAGCACACATCATTGGCGTTAAGGTTAAAGAGACCACTAGAGAAATTGCAATTGCAGCCGCCAAAGTCACTGCAAACTCATGGAACAAACGTCCGACGACATCACCCATAAACAGTAGCGGGATGAGAACTGCGATCAATGAAATGGTTAAAGAAATGAGCGTAAAACCAATTTCCTTCGACCCTTTGAATGCCGCTTGCATGAGGCTCTCACCAGCTTCACGATGTCGTGCAATATTTTCCAACATCACAATCGCATCATCCACCACAAAGCCTGTGGCAATGGTCAGCGCCATTAAAGTCAGGTTATTGACTGAAAAACCTAAAAAATACATCAGTACAAACGTACCAATGATTGAAAGTGGAACGGCAATACTCGGAATAATGGTGGCAGATAAATTTCTCAAAAAGAGAAAAGTTACCATTACGACTAAACAAACCGCAAAGACTAATTCCTTTTGCACATCGTGGATTGAACTACGAATACTCTCTGTACGGTCGGTCAGTACTCGAATTTTGACGTTTTCGGGCAGGTTCTTTTGCAGCTCAGGCAACAATTGCTTAATCTGATCGGCCACTTGAATCACGTTGGCATTCGGTTGACGCTGTACATTCACCAAAATGGCAGTTTGGCTGTCTGCCCATGCCGCCATATAGCGGTCTTCACTGCCTTCAATCACCTGTGCCACATCTTTTAATCGAATTGGGGCACCGTTATTCCAGCGTAAAATAAGGCTTTCATAGTCTCCAATTGAACGAATTTGATCATTGGCATCCAGCATGGTACTGCGATATGGCCCATCAAAACTGCCTTTGGGTTGACTGGCATTGGCGGCATTGATTGCCGTGCGGACATCTTCGGCACTTATTTTATAAGCGGCAAGTGCAGCAGGATTCATTTGCACCCGTATTGCTGGTCGTTGCCCACCAGCAAGGCTCACCATACCCACACCGGTCAGTTGAGATAGCTTTTGTGCCACCCGAGTATCCACCATGTCATAAACCGTGGTGAGGGGTAAAGTTTCTGAACTAATTGCTAAGGTAATGACCGGCACATCGGCCGGATTGACCTTTCGATATACAGGTGGTGTTGGCAAATCACTTGGCAATTTACTGCTGGCAGTGCTTAGTGCAGATTGTACTTCTTGCTCCACTACACCCAGTTCAGCACTTAACTCAAACTGTAAGGTAATGACAGATGCCCCGACAGAACTCTGCGAAGACATTTGTTTTAAGCCCGCAATTTTGCCCATTTCCCGTTCAAGCGGTGCAGTGATAGTCCGTTGTACCGTGTCGGGGTTTGCCCCAGGCTGAAAGGTATAGACCTGAATAATGGGATAGTCGACCTGTGGTAGGGCTGATACGGGTAAAAGTCGCCAAACCAATAGTCCACTAAACAGCAATGCCAACATCAACAACGTGGTTGCGACTGGACGGATAATAAAGAACTTTGAAATATTCATGTCTTATCCAACAGCAGGTTTTGATGTGGCCATCGCTTGAGGTTGATCCGAGACAATTTGAACTTCTTTGCCTTCTGCAAGACGATCAATCCCTTCTAAAACCACCTGCTCCGTTCCGTTTAAGCCTGTTAAAACTTGAATCTGACCGTTAGAACTTAAACCCAAAGTGAGCATACGAATTTCTGCTTTTTTCTTCGGATTAACGATATACACATAAGTCCCTTTGGCCCCATGTTGCACGGCGTCACTTGGAATGCTGACAGCGTTTCGAATAGTGTGTGCATTTAAACGAACATTGACAAACTGATTGGGAAATAAGACATCATCACGATTATCAAAAATGGCCTTAATCTTTAATGTGCCTGTATTGGCATCAATCTGGTTATCCAACGCCTGTACATGACCAACCGCAAGCTGCTTTTGTTCTGCTTTATCCCATGCCTTGACTGGGACTTGATGTCCCTGTTTCATGTTGTTACGCAAATGAGCCAAATCATGTTCAGCCACTGAAAACTGTACATAAATAGGATGAACTTGAGTGATGCTGACCAAACCTGTCGTGTCATTGGCCTGTATTAAATTACCTGCATCTTTCTGCTGAAAACCAACTCGACCATTAATCGGCGAATAAATTTTGGTATAAGACAATTGTAATTTGGCTGCATCAACCTCAGCTTGATTGGCCTGTATTTGCCCTTTCAACTGATTGACTAAAGCTTGCTGTTGCTCTACTTGTTGTTTAGCAATTGAGTCTTGCTTAAAAAGCAGTTGATAACGTGCTAACTCCGTTCCTGCATTTCGGAGTTGCGCTAAGTTTTGCTGTTGTGTGCCTTCTGCCTGTGCCAAAGCCACTTGAAATGGTGCAGGGTCAACTTGAGCAAGAAGTTGTCCTTTTTGAACCGTCTGACCTTCTTTAAAATAAATCTGCTTGAGAACACCAGAAACCTGAGTTTGCACATTCACTGTATGGGTCGGAACAACTGTACCGATGGCTTTAATTTCCACCTGCAAGTCTTGTCGCTGTACAGACACGATACGTACAGGCACAGGTTTATCCCATTGACTATATTCTTCGCTAGGCTGCGACATAGTATTTTTCCAATACAGCCCTCCCATGCCTAACAACAAAATGACAATAATCAATCCAATCCAATATGTTCGACGATGAAGAAAATGCTTTGCTGGGTCGTTATTGTTCAATGGCTCACTCATTACATTTCCTATTCATTACAAAAAATTCTCGCCCAACACGTACTGTTCAAAACGATAAGACCCATACAATTTTTTAAAATTTGATCAAATTAAGTATTTAAAAAATTGACACTTCTTATTACAAATCACGCATATCTATTTATAAGACGGATGAAAACCTAAAAAAGCTCACAGTAAATGTTGCGTTTTGTAATTGCATTTAATAATGATTATCATTAATATTCAACCATTCATTTACTTATTCCACTTTTACTGGTGAGATTCAGGATATTTTTCTAGGGTCATGAGTTGAAAATATGAACTTAAATGTCCAAAAAAAAATGTGGTTTAGCCAGATATACAGCACACACCAAACCACGCTGTTGTCATGGTTTAAACATAAATTGCAACATCATCATCAGTCTGAAGACCTGAGTCAGGAGGTGTTTTATCGTGCACTTAAAAGTGAATACTGTTTTGAAAAAATTAAAGAGCCTCAAGCATGGCTCATGGGTATTGCAAAACATGTGATTATTGATCACTGGCGACATCAACATGTTGAAAGGTTGTATTTAGATGCTTTGACTCAGTTACCTGAAAACTACTACCCTTCGGCAGAGCATGAGGTGTGCATTCGAGAAACGCTTTATCAAGTACATCGCATGCTTGAGAAGCTACCGACGCGTACAGCACAGGTCTTTCTAATGTCCCAGTTAGATGGTCTCACCTATCGGGTGATTAGTGAGAAATTGAATATTTCTGAAGCAACGGTAAAAAGAGATATGAAACAGGCTTTTTTAGCTTGTATAAGTCTTTATAATCCTGTTGATTAATTCATCTTATTATAACACTTATGCCACAGCACTCTTCTTTACCTAATCATATCCTAGATGAAGCAGCCGATTGGCTGGTACTGATTCATTCTGGAGAGGTAACCGAGGAACAACGAGAGCAATTTGAGCAGTGGAAGTCAAAAAATAAAGAACATGCTTTGGCTATTTCACAGATTGAACGTTTTACACAAGGATTGTCTGATTTACCCAATTCTTTCCAACCAGATACCTTAGTTAAGTCTAAACATACATTTAGCACCTCTTTAAAGCACAATATGCTGTTTGGATTATCAGGGTTCTGCATTATTGGCTTAAGCCTTTATTGTATCCCTTGGGCAAAGCTACAAGCTGATTACCATAGCCAAGTGGGTGAAATTAAAACTGTGCCTTTAGCGGACGGTACAGAATTGATTTTAGCCAGTAATAGTTATGTCAATATCGACTTTTCAAAACAAACCAGACAAGTTGAATTGGTTGAAGGTGAGATTTATATTCAGACGGCAAAAGATCCGAAGCATCGCCCATTTATAGTCATGACCAAAGATGGAAAGATTGAAGCCTTAGGTACACAGTTTACAGTTCGCCAAGAAGATGAATATCGCACTAAAGTCAAAGTTTATGAACATGCGGTAGCCTTATATCCTGCCAAAACAGATACACGCAAACTTTTACAACAAGGCCAACGTACCAGTTTTGATGCCGATACAATTTCAGCCATCAATCCACTGAAGAATGAGCAACCGTATTGGACGCAACATCTACTGGTTGTGGAGCAATGGCCACTTAAAAAAGTGCTAGATGAATTGTACCGTTATCAAAATGGAACCTATTTTCTCGCTCCTGAGCTTGAAAATGTGCATGTTTCAGGCGTATTTTCATTAAAAAACCCAAAACAAAGCCTAGAGAACTTGGCCTATACCCATCAGCTTGAGCTGGATTATTACAGTTCATATCTATTAAAAATAAAAAAAAGATAAAAATATGACCCTTTTTTTGAGCTGACTCGACTTATACAGAAATACACTCCCAGTCGAGAACACCGCATGAAGGATTATCAGGCAAAAAGTAGATTAGCAATGGCTATTCGGGCAGTTTTATGGGGCATGCCACTAATGGCAGGAAGCCTTACCACTACTGCTATTTATGCTGCCACAACTTATCCTGTGAATATTACAAAACTCCCTTTGGATCAGGCATTGAAGCAACTCGCAATCCAAACGGGTACCACGATCAGCTATGACGCAAAGACACTCTCAAGTTTGCAAGCCAAAGCACTAAAAGGTAATTATGCAGTCGATGAGGCTCTGGCTGTATTATTACAGCCTTATGCTTTGGTTGCAGTAAAAGTAAATCATGGTGGTTACAGCATTCAAGCGAAACAACGAGTTCAAGCTGAAACACGAGATGTTCAACTCGAAGCTATTCATAGCCAAGCCAATAAAAATGCTCAAGGTAGTCAGGCGACGAATCCAGATGGATCAGCTCAACTTGCAACTATTTCCCTTAAAGCTACTAGTCAGAATATAACCAATGTTGGAAAACAAGCTCAGGACATTAAAGATGTTCCCCACTCTGTAACCGTCATGTCTCGGCAACGTATTGATGAGCAAGGTTTAAAAACGCTTGATGATGTAATGGTACAAACAACAGGTGTAACACGTGAGCAACTTTGGTTGAACAATAACTACAGTGCTCGCGGTCTAAAGATTGAAAATATTCGTTACGATGGTGGTAGTGCATCCAGCCTGCAGGACCGAAGTAACAGTGCTGATTTGGCGCAATACGAGTCTGTAGAAGTACTCCGTGGTGCAGATGGTCTATTTGGTGCAGGTGAAGCTGGGGGGGTTATTAATCTAACCTCAAAACGCCCAAAAGCTGAAACGTCCATTAACGGCATGATTTCTGCAGGTAGTTGGAATAACTATCGCACTGAATTAGATGCAACAGGTTCATTAACACAAGATCAAAGTATTAAAGGTCGCTTGGTCACAGTTTTCCAAGATCAGGACTTTTTCTACAAACCAACACATAACCGTCGTGAAATGATTTATGGTGCATTAAGCTTTGACTTATTGCCAGAAACCACACTATTTACAGGTGTAAGCTATCAGAAAGATAAAACCGACGCTTTTAATGCAAGTTTACCTCGTTGGGAGGATGGCGCAGATTTAGGTTTACCACGCAGCACGACAATGGGTGCACCGTGGAGCTGGGTAGAGCGTGAAAATATTGCCCTCTTTGCCAATCTACAACACCAAATTAATGATGACTGGAAAACACAGTTAAATGTCCGTCACAACATTGGTGATGATGCTATTAATGGCGCTGAAATGGAAGGTGCCGTCAGCTATGACACTCATCAAAGCCAATGGTGGCGTTATCAAGATGATACCAGCTTTAGAGAAACATCTTTAGATCTAAACTTACAAGGTAGTTTTAATTTATTTGAACAAAAACAAGATCTTATCTTAGGTATTGACCATACCAATAATCAAAAAGATTATAAACAAAACTGGACCTATTATGCAGATGGAGATGCGTTTAACCGTGTTGCACCTCCAGAATGGGATTATCCACCTGCGACATGGAGCACAAACAATACCAATGAAAGCAGTAAGTCAGCACTGTATGGCTCTCTAAAAGTACGACCGATTGACGATTTAGCATTAATTATTGGTGGTCGATATACCTTCAAAGATGAATTAACTATTGACAATCATAAAACAAATATTCGAAATACTTATACGGAAGACAAAACCTTCGTCCCTTATTATGGTATTACATATGATATTTTCCCATCAACTACAACTTATGCAAGTTATGCGGAAATTTATAAGAATCAACGTAATTATTTAATTGCAGCCGATGGTCCTGGGCTCGATCCTTTAACAGGTCGCAACATTGAATTGGGGATCAAACATCAGATTAATTCGAACCTACTTGCATCTATTGCTTACTTCAATATTAAAAAAGAAAAGGAGAAAGTTTATAACACATGGACAAGTATCCCAAATAGCAACTCATCATGCTGTTATATCGGAACAGGAACCATGGAAAGCAAGGGTGTCGATGTTGAGTTAAATGGTAATATTACGCCAGACTGGAATTTATCTGTTGGATATACTTACAATAAAAATGAGAAAAAAGACAATACAGATAACCCATACAATACTTACACACCTAAAAATCTGCTAAAAATTTGGACTACATATCAACTTGATCAATTGCTTGATGGTTTGGAAGTAGGAGGTGGTGTGATAGCACAAAGTAAAACCTATGCTAGTGGCTCAGTGAGAGCATTCAATCCAGCAACACAAAAATTTGATGGCGCATGGACGACTATTGAATTAGTTCAACCCAATTATGCAGTTTGGTCTGCGCGTGTGGCTTATGATATTAATCCCCAATGGAATATTGCACTTAATTTAAATAATATTTTTGATAAAACTTATTACAGCACTATTGGCTATCCAGGTTATGGTAATTTTTATGGCGAACCCCGTAGTTTCCTTTTAACTTTAAAAGCAAGTTACTAAAAAACTCAAGTTCTAATATTAATAATTTACTTCATAAGAAACATTATCGAGATGTAAGACTACGGCATTATTTTCATATGAAAGTAATGCCGCTTTTTTATGTATTATTTTTCTCTCATGAAACGCGTCAGCTAGACAAAACGTTATCTCTTGTTCAAAAGTGCCTTCAAATGTTGTTGTACTGCAGGCCATTCAGTTTTTAAAATACTGTACACATACGTATCTCTTAAAATATCGTTTTGTACAATTTGATGACTTCTAAGCACCCCATCTAATTTTGCCCCCAAACGCTCAATTGCCGTCCGACTTTTAAAATTAAAAGAGGATGTACGGAACTCAACCGCAATACAATTCAAAATATCAAATGCATGCGTAAGCAGCAGATTTTTACACTCCGTATTGACATAACTGCGCTGCGCGGACTGGCTATACCATGTTGAGCCAATTTCAACACGGCGGTGCTCGGCTTCTATATTCATAAAAGTCGTCATCCCTAACAGCCTCCCACTATCTCGTTCTTCCACCGTAAATGGCAACATACTCCCCAACTGCTGTAAATCTAGGCGGCGTTGAATTTCAGCAGTCATCTGCTCAGGTGAAGGAATGCGGGTATACCATAGTTTCCATAGCTCGCCATCACGCACTGCATCACACAGTGCTGGTGCATGTTCCAACTTAAGCGGTTTTAATGTAATTCGTTCACCCTGTAAAACTACAGGTTTGAAGCACTGCATGGCTCATTCCTTATATTTCAATTCGTTAAATTGGATCGTCTGTGGCTAGATCGAGTTGATTTTTGATGCGGCAATCAGATGCATCGCGTCTGCAATCTCAACCTGCCCGGTTTCTTTCAGTGCATTTGCCACACCTAGAACATCTCGCTGATCTTTGTTTTGTCCAAGTTTCAATTTGCCCTGCAAACGCGTAATTTCAATTTCAATCCCTACAATTGCTTTTAACATGGGTTCAAGATAATCCTTAGGTGCATCCGACATTTTCCATGGCTCTGGCTGTGTTGCTTCATGAGTTCGTGTCAAACGTGCCACCACACCACGCACATAACGCTCATCATCTCGAATAGTTACTCGACCATAAGCATGTACCACTCGATAGTTCCATGTCGGCACTTGCTGATGATGCTCTTGTTTGCTGGGATACCACTGCGGTGAGATATAAGCATCTCCCGCTCGAAAGACCACCATCACTTCATCCCCATTATTCACATCCTGCCAAACAAGATTATGTCGAGAAACATGAGCATGTAACATCCCAAGTTCAGTATGATCGACTTGTAACTCAAAAGGTAAATGGTTTGCATCTAAACCACTTCGTCCATGGGTAAACAAAATACCCAATGGATAATTCTGTATGAGCTGATGTAGCTTTTCAACTTGGGTTACTTCAAATTCTGCAGGGATATACACAGCTTTGCCTCCTTGAGCTCATTATTGCTGTATTTGTTGTTGTAAATTCTCTGGTTTAATTGGATTATTCAAAAGTACCAGTATGTATTACCTTGAGTAGACCAGAATTATGGCAAGAATGGCAAAAGTCGTAGAACTTCCCTCTATCACAAAGCTTAATAAAATACAGGGAAAAATAGCCGCCCAACTCATTCAAGCCTTACGACAAGCAGTACAAAATGGCGATTTACAAGCGGGCGACCCTTTACCCTCGTCACGTGAATTGGCGATCACATTAAGTGTCTCACGGGGCACCATAATTGAAGTATATGATCAGCTCTTGGCTGAGGGCGTTTTAGAAGCACGTGCGCGTCAAGGCACTTTTGTTTCAGATAACTTGGCACGTTCAAAGCGTCAGCAAGCTCAAGAGCGGAGAAATACTGATCCTACTCACGTTCAGCTAACACCCGCAGCTCAGGCTTATGCTGAAGTATTGAAAGAATTTAAACCGCTTCCCCATCTTCCCTTTGCAGTCTCTGTACCTGTTGGTCGCACCCAACCAAATGATATTTGGAGAAAATTTGGCAATCGCTACCGCGCACGGGACGTCGCAGCACCCTCTGGGTATGATGACCCACAAGGTGTATTTTCCTTACGTGTTGCGATTGCTGACTATGTACGACGCTCTCGTTCTGTACACTGTGAAGCTGAACAAATAGTCATTACTAGTGGCATCCAACAGGCACTCTATATCTGTAGTCAGATTCTATTTAAAGCACAAGATCAGGTCTGGGTCGAAGACCCTGCTTATCGAGGGACAACTGCCCTATTAGAAAACTCAATACAACCCTTACATATTGTTCGTGTGCCCGTAGATGAAGAAGGAATTCAAGTCGATACAGGTATAAACCTCGCGCCAAATGCCCGTGCAGCCTTTGTCACCCCATCTCACCAATATCCAATTGGGATGCCCATGAGTTTAGCCAGAAGAACCGCATTACTCGCTTGGGCCAAAGGGCAAAGCGCTTGGATTATTGAGGATGATTATGACAGTGAACTGCGCTACAGTGGTCAACCTTTTCCAGCCTTGCAAGGGTTAGCACCTGAACAAGTCATCTATTTAGGGACATTTAGCAAAGTACTGTTCCCATCACTACGCCTCGGCTATGCCGTACTGCCCAAAGCTTTGGTGTCCCCTTTTTGTGGATTACGTGTTCTGATCGACCGTCATCCTCCCTCTGCTGATCAGCATGTTCTGGCTGCCTTTATTCAAGAAGGTTATTTAGAACGTCACATTCGACGGATTCGCAATGTCTATGCTGAGAACCGTCGATATTTGATTGGCATGATTGAGCGTTATATTGCAAAACACTTAGGTTATTTACAAGCTGGAGATCAAGGTATGCATATGGTGCTATGGCTTGCAGATTACATGGATGATCGGGAAATCGCTCAAGCGGCACTAGATGCTGGCATTGCGATTAAAGCGGTTTCCCCGACCTTTTCATTGGAACGTAAACGCTCTGGATTAGTGTTTGGTTTAGGAGATTTTGAGCTGATGCAAATGGAACGTGCTGTACAAAGCTTGGCAAATATTCTCAAGCAGCATGAACGGCCCCTTGAGATGAAGTAAATTCACGTGATTCTTCATCAGGTTTATAAGCGACTAGCCCCCCATTTTTTCGTATAATATCGGCGACACTCAGTAGCCCTAAAATTGCTCTGTAAATCTGTATTTAAACCAGACAATGGAAATACTCACCAGAATTTACAAATTAAATGAATATGTTAAAGACTACAAACAAAATGAACTCGACGAAAGCAACATGGATTGGTCTGGCTGCCATTGTATTATGGAGTTTAATTATTGCTCTGATTAAAGAGGTGAGCAACAGCTTTGGAGCGATTGGTGGAGCCGCCCTCATTTATTCATTGGCTTCTGTTTTTTTGCTGCTCTCCTTTGGTTGGACTCGGTTAAAAGAATTTCCTCTTCCTTATCTGATATGGGGAAGTTTACTGTTTGTCTCTTATGAAATTTGCCTTGCCCTGTCCATTGGTTACTCAACCAGTAGTCGACAAGCCATTGAAGTTGGTATGGTGAACTACCTGTGGCCGACCTTTACCATTATCTTTGCGATTGTATTTAATAAACAAAAAGCCAATTTTCTCATCGTACCCGGCTTTTTTATCTCACTAGTTGGAATTTGTTGGGTATTAGGCGGTGATCAAGGATTAAGCCTTGAGGGCATGCTAAGCAACGTTCAAAATAACCCTCTAAGTTATGGCTTAGCATTACTCGGCACCGTACTTTGGGCGTCTTATTGCACCATCACCGCAAAAATGGCAAATGGTAAAAATGGGGTGACGCTCTTTTTCATTTTAGTTTCAATTGTGCTGTGGGTTAAATGGTTGTTGTTAGGTGAAAGCACTTTGAATTTTGAACTGCAACCCACCATTTATTTAGTCCTTGCAGCCTTTGCGATGGGTATGGGCTATGGTGCATGGAATATTGCTATATTGCATGGCAATGTCACCCTATTGGCTGCTGCGTCGTATTTTATTCCTGTATTTTCCGCTGTGGTTTCCGCCGTCATTTTAAGTACGCATTTAACTTTCAGTTTTTGGCAAGGTGCTTTAATGGTCTGTCTCGGGGCTTTATTGTGTTGGGTTTCAACCAAAACCAAAGCTTAAATTCTTAACAATAGAGTCTATTTCAGGAAAATTTTCAGCTCTAACGCTTATCCTTAAAACCCGTAACTTAATAAAAAAGCCAACGATGACATTACATGCGTTGGCTTTTTTATTGTTTCAAAACAGTGGATGGATATTAGCGTTCACGCAGTGCTTCTTTGGCTTTGTTAAACGGTTTAATTAAATAGTCCAGCACCGTCTTGTGCCCTGTTTTAATATCTACGACTGCCACCATACCTGGTGTAATGTTAAATTATTTACCCTGCTTATTCATCAATTTATTGGAGCCTGCGTTTTACACTCATCTTAGTATTCCATAAATATTCCTCAGATTGGTCATATTACAATCTGTAGAAAACCAAAATAATTGAGTAAACAACGAATACACTCATTCATACTCAAGAATTGAGACGATGCCTCTTTATATTAGGGGTATTTTACCCCCCTATCGTTTGCAACTCATCAAAACTTCGATGATTTAAACAGCTGATAATTGAACACAGAAATCTTTAGAATTTATAGCAAATTGGACTTTATATAATATTGTTTCTATATGCTCATCTGTCGTATAGGCTCCAAAGCTAAAGCGCACCGTATGTGCAGCGAGTTCCTCATTCAGTCCTAAAGCATTTAATACATGAGACTGAGTTGCATGATGTGAATTACAGGCCGATCCACTCGAAACCGCAGCAACCTGTTTAACCGCCGAAAAAATAGAATTGGCCTGCTCACCTAAAAAACTGACATTCAAATAATTGGCAACATGTTCGGTAGGATGACCATTAAGTTTCACAGGAGTTAAAGCCTGTAAACTCGTTAAAAATTGATTCCTGAATTTTTGAATACGTTGTTGTTCTTCAACTAAGTTTATTTTAGCCAGTCTACAGGCTTCCCCCATCCCAACAATTTGATGTGTCGCTAAAGTTCCTGAACGCAAACCCTGTTCATGCCCACCGCCATGAATTTGGGTCTTGATGTGTTTTTGAATGCCTTGACGCACATAGAGCGCACCAATGCCTTTGGGGCCATATATTTTGTGGGCGGATAGGCTGAGTAAATCAATATGCATCGCATGAACATCAATCTCTGTTTTTCCTGCAGCTTGTGCCGCATCAACATGAAATAAAATTTGATGCTGATACGCAAATAGTCCAATGGCTTGAATATCAGTTAATGTACCAATTTCGTTATTGACCATCATCAGCGAAATTAAAACCGTATTGGGTTGAATGGCCTGTTCTACCTGTTCTGGATGAATCACGCCTGTACCTAATTCAGGTTGTAAATAAGTCACCTGAAAACCAAGGTTTTCGAGGTCTGCACAGGTATCCAAAACGGCTTTATGTTCTATTTTGCTGGTAATAATGTGTTTATTTTGATTTTTATAACGATCTAAAGTTCCTTTGATCGCGAGGTTATTTGACTCTGTTGCACCAGAAGTCCAAATAATTTCTTGCGGATTGGCATGAATTAAATCAGCCACATGCTGCCTAGATGTGGCGATATGTTTTGCAGCATCCCAACCATAATGATGCGATTGTGAAGCAGGATTTCCAAAATCACCTTCTACAGACAAACATCGAATCATTGCTTGAGATATTTCAGGGAGAATAGGTGTTGTTGCCGCATAATCCAAATAAATTAATCTGCTCATTTTAATCACTATTAAAAATAAATTTAGAATGATTATAAAGGATGAAATTTATTCTATTTATATTGATTTAATCATACCTTATCAACAATATTAAGCTTATAAAAAAATCGTCAGCTCTAACATTCACTAACGATTTTAATATAGAAAATTACCTGATTTATATTTAAAAAAATAAGATTTAAAATTATAAAACCCGAGACAAGAAGTTTTGAGTACGCTCCTCTTTGGGATGCTCCAGAACCTGTTGAACGCTACCTTGTTCAACTATTCTCCCCTGATCCATAAACACCACATGGTCGGCAACTTCTCGTGCAAAAGCAATTTCATGCGTTACAATTACCATGGTTTTACCTAATTTAGCCAAGCTTTTGATTACATTCAAGACTTCTCCTACCAACTCAGGGTCTAAGGCGGACGTTGGCTCATCAAATAAGATCACTTTAGGGTCTAAGGCTAAAGCTCTGGCAATTGCAACACGCTGCTGCTGACCACCAGAAAGTTGTTTGGGCCATGCTTCAACTTTATCTCTTAGCCCTACTAAACCCAATAATTGATTGGCTTTTAAAATGGCTTGATCTTTACTGAGTTTTTTATGGGCCAAGGGTGCTTCAATAATATTTTGCAAAACATTTAAATGTGGAAATAAATTAAAATTCTGAAACACATAACCGACAGATTTACGCTGTTTTAAAATATCTCGTTCTTTTAACTCATAAAGTTTATCACCTTTTTTACGATAGCCGATAAACTCATCATCAATTTGAATAAATCCTGCATCCACACGTTCTAAATGATTTATCGTTCGTAATAACGTTGATTTACCTGACCCTGAAGGACCAATAATTACCGTGACAGAGCCCGCAGGAATATCAAGGCTAATATCCTGTAATGCCGCATGTCCCGCATAGTTTTTAAATACGTGGCTCACTTGAATATGACCATTTGCAGGAGATGTTGCTTGATTAATGATCATAACTAGCTCCTATACGCGGTTGAGTCGTGTGTGGCTGCGTTTTCTTGAAAAAAGCAAAACTATTAATGGCTGATTTCCGCTCGCCTTTTGCCAATATTTTTTCGATATACCATTGGACGATGGAAAAAACACTGGTGACGATGACATACCAAACGGCAGCAACCATCAACAATGGAATCACTTCTTGGTTACGGTTATAGATCATTTGTACGGTGTAAAAGAGTTCAGGCATTGCTAAAACATACACAATTGATGTGCCTTTAGATAAACCGACACATTCGTTGATAATCGCTGGAATGATACTGCGAATAGATTGCGGTAAAATAATACGTGTTGTACGACGCCACCATGACAAACCCAACGCTGCTGCTGCTTCAAATTGACCATGATCGACCGACAAAATCCCACCACGGATGACTTCCGCGGTATAAGCGCTTTGTACAATCACCAAACCGACTAAAGCCGTTGAAAATTGATCCAATGCATTGATGGTTTTAAACTGGGCAAAGACCGTGTCAGTAAACGGTACACCGACATTAATATATTCATATAAATAAGAAAAGTTATAGAGAATAATCAACACCAACAGCAGTGGTAATGATCTGAACATCCAGATATACACCCATGCCAATGAGCGAATTAACCATGAGGAAGACAGTCTCATCATGGCTACAATGGTGCCCAAAATTAAACTAAACACGATTGACCAAAAGGTCAGTTTCAGAGTCATCAACAAACCCTGAAGAATCGCAGGGTCAAAGAACCACTGTCTAAAAACAGGCCATCCCCAGTTTTTGTTGGAAAAAATCGACTCAGCAACCACTGCAATAATTAATACTGAAAATGCGACTCCAATGTAGCGCAGTGGATGACGTGCTGGAACGATTTTATAATGCTCTAGACTCATGCGACCTCCTTTTGCAGTAAGGTCTTTCTAAAAGGAAGCCCACCATGTAAAGGTGCTCCAATATAACGATCAAAATTAAAATCTGGAGTGAGTTCAAACTGCGGTTCATAGCCTAGACTCAAATACAATTTCACGGCTGGAATTTGTTTAAACCCTGTGGTAAGAAAAATCTTGCTATACCCCGCAGCAAGCGCACTTCGTTCCAGCTCTTTGACTATTTTTGCAGCCAGTCCTTGTTTACGTAAGTTTTGATGTGACCAAATCCGTTTCAGCTCTGCGGTTTCTGCGTCATAGCGTTTATAGGCACCCATTGCAATCACTTCATCATCACGTTTCAGTACCACAAACAATCCATGTGGCGGTAAAAAATCTTCCGCCCCTTCATAGCGTTCCCGATGTGTGGCTTTTTTACGTTCATCAATGACTTGAGCATCTTGACGTGAAAAAAAATCACCATAAATTTCTTCATATTCAGCAAATAACTGATCCAGTAAAGGCTGTGCTTCAGGCACATCAACAGGCATTTGGATAAATTTTTCTTGCATAATGACCTCTTATTTATCCTGAATCAGTGGGTTAATCACTGATTGTGGAATTCCTTCATTTTGTAAATTCCAACGTGATAGGGCTTGGGTATATGTCCCATTCGCAATGACCCCGTTTATAGATGATTGAACAGCATTCACTAAGCCTGTACCCTTTTTCACAGCAACAGCAACCGACCACGTCCCATCTAATGCGCCCACTGCTTTAATATTGGCACCATTGGCTTGTTGCCATACACCCATTACATTGGGAATGAGGTAGGCATCGACACGACCAGATTGCAATGCCAAAGCCGTAGCTGCACCATCTTCCAAATAAATGGGCTGTGCTGGGTTCAACCCTTTTTGTCGATTGTTTTCAATCCAGTTCAACAGTAGCCGTTCTTGATTGGTGCCAGAACCAACCACAATTTTGAGTCCAGCAATATCATCAGGCATTCTAATTGCTTGGATTTTGCTGTCTTTGGTCACATAAAAAGCCAACATATCCTGACGATAGGTTGCAAAATCGTATTTCTGCTTACGTTGTTCTGTGACCGCAATATTACTGAATACAGCATCGAATTTTCCCGATGCCAAACCAAGTGGCCAGTTTTCCCACGAGGTTGGAATCACTCGGAGCTTGAGACCTAAACTGTCGGCAATTAACTGTGCAATATCAATTTCACTACCTATACGGGTCTGGTTATCTTCGGCCAGAACATGGAGGGGTGGAAAACTGTTGGTTCCCACAGCAACAGTAAAATAACCCTCATTTACAAACTTAAAACCTTGAGGCAATTGAGCAATTGCCTCTAGATTTTTAGTCGTATGAATAGCCACCATGTTATTTCTTAAAGTCTGTTGCTCTTTTTCCGAAAAAGCAGTTTTCAAATGATTTTCTTGCACATGAGTTGCTGTCTCATTGTTATAGCAACCCATCACACTTAAAGTCGCCAGTGTCAGACCAAAAGCCACCGCTGTCTGGGCGTTATACATTTTAGTCTCCCAGCCCTGGCGGGTTAATGACAGAATGTTGAATCGCTTCTGCCTGTGCTCCCCACCGTTCTAAGACTTTTTGATATTCTCCCGTTTGAATTACCCCGTTTAAAGCCGTCTGTACCGCATCAACCAAACCACTGCCTTTTTTGAGCGTGACACCCAATTCGGCAGATCGTGTTCCTCCCCCAAGTGCTGTCCCTGCCAAACGGATTTTTGCACCATTTGCCGCTTGCCATGCATAGGCAACATTAGGACCAAATAAAGCATCAACTCGCCCAGACTGGAGCGCCAAACTTGCAGATGCACCATCATCGTAATAAAGAGCCTGCCCTGGTGGCAGCCCTTTCTTTTTATTGTCCTCAATCCAGTCCAGCAGTACTTTTTCCTGATTGGTACCAGAACCAACAATCACTTTTAAACCAGAAATATCATCAGGGCCTTTGATCGTTTTAACTTTACTTTTCTCTGCGACGTAAAAAGCCAATACGTCTTGGCGATAAGTCGCAAAATCAAATTTCTCTTTACGTTCTTTGGTCACGGTGACATTGGCAATGGCAGCATCATATTTGCCACTAATCACTCCAAGTGGCCAGTCCTCCCAAGACGTTCGAACTAATTTCAGCTTTAAACCCAAACTGTCTGCAATCAAACGGGCAATATCAATTTCAGTACCAATATAGGTTTGATTATCAGGCCCCAATACACTTAAAGGTGGCGCTCCTGAAATAGCCGCAACGGTAAAATAACCTGAATTTACAAACTTAAAATCTTTTGGAATTTTTTGACTGGCTTCCGCATTGTGAGCAACATGAATCGGCGTCATATTCTCTTTCAACTTTGCAAGCTCACGGCTATAAAAATCGGTTTTATCGGTCGCTTTTGCAGACTCGGCTGTTGAGCTGGCCGTTTGTGTAGATGCCTGTTCTTTACCACATCCAACCAGAGAAATGCCTAGAAACAGTGCCAAAGCAATTGGCAAAGGTGTTTTATTCAACCGCATGAATCTGTTCCTTTTCTGATCGTTCAAATTGATTGTCTGGTCGCTTTAAACCAAAACTAGAGCGTAAAGTAGTGCCTGGATATTCGGTACGATATAGCCCACGCTGTTGCAGCAATGGCACAACTTTTTCGATGAAGGTATCTAAAGTTTTAGGGGTTGCACCCGCAATGATGAAGCCATCTGTTGCCTCTTCTTTTACCCACAGCTCTAACTGATCTGCGACTTCTTCTACCGTTCCAGCAAAAGGTGGACGTGGTGTGGCAGATTGAAGTGCGACCTGACGTAGGGTTAAACTCTCTGCTTTGGCTTTGCGTTTAATTTCATCAGTACCACTTTTGAAGCTGTTTTCACCCAGTGTGCCTAGTTCTGGAAATGGTGCATCGAGTTCATACTGAGAAAAATCATGGTGTTCAAAGAAGCGCCCCAAATAATTCAGTGCGTCCTCTATCGTCACCAAAGCAGCAGTTTCAAGATATTGACGCTCTACGTCCTCAGCAGAATCTCCAATCAAGACTCCAATGCCTTGGAAAATCAGCAAATCATCTGCGTCACGACCATTCTTAATCACTTGTTGTTTCACATCTAAGTAAAATGCTTGTGCTTCTTCCAAAGAGGCTTGATGGGTAAAAATCGCATCGGCATGTTTCGCGGCTAATGCACGACCTGCACCTGATGCCCCTGCTTGGAATAGAATCGGGCGGTCTTGTGGCGAACGCTCTACATTGAGTGGCCCTGCCACTTCAAAATGTTTACCTTTATGATTCAAGGTATGTAATTTACTGCGTTCAAAGAATTGCCCTGTTCCTTTATTGCGAACGAAAGCACCCTCACCCCACGAGTCCCAAAGCCCTTTGGCCACTTGCAAATATTCATCTGCAATTTCATAACGTTGACTGTGCTCAGGATGCTGTTTGCGGGTATGATTTTTTGCGGTACCCTCAAGTGGTGTCGTTACGACATTCCATCCCGCACGTCCGCCACTTAAATGATCCAGACTGGCAAACTGACGCGCAATGGTAAACGGCTCGCTATACGAGGTCGACACCGTACCCACCAAACCAATATTTTGCGTCACACTGGCTAGGGCTGAAAGCAACGTAATCGGTTCAAAACGATTCAGAAAATGAGGAATTGATTTTTCATTGATATATAGACCATCCGCCACAAAGACAAAATCAAACTTTGCCTGTTCTGCCTGAAGCGCTACATTTTTGGCAAATTCAAAATTAATACTGGCATCGACCACCGCTTCAGGATGGCGCCATGCAGACATATTTCCGTTTGCACCGTGTAAGATAGTTCCAAGGCGAATTTGTTTGTTATTACTCATGTTAGACCTCTGCATGTTTATGAATAGACTCAAGTGCTTGTGTTGCTAAGGCAGCAAAGTACTGAGCAGCTGGATAAATTAAAGATTCATTGGGTTGATATTGGGGGTGGTGCAAACCGAAGTGACTGGCACTGCCGATACTGACAAATGCACCGGGGATCTGTTCTAAATAGGCGCCAAAATCTTCACCGATCAAATAAAGCGGCGCCTCTTGCACCTCATAACCTTGCGCATGTGCAACGCTTTGACTCAGTTCAGCCCATGTTGCAGTATTGATTAATGCAGCTGGGCCATTGTCCCAATCCACAGCAATCTCAACTGAATGAGCAAGTGCAATACCTTGTGCAATTTGTTTAAGTTTTTGTTCAACAGCTAGGCGAACCTCTGGAGAGTGGGTTCGTACCGTACCCTCCAAGTGCGCTTCTTCTGGCAAGATGTTCCAACTGGTGCCTCCATGCACTTGGGTGATACTGACCACACAGGTATCCAAATTATTTATGTTGCGACTGGCAATGGTTTGCACTGCACTAATCAACTGTGCCGCGACAACAATCGGGTCTTTGGTTTCATGCGGACGCCCTGCATGACCGCCCTTGCCTTTAATCACAATTTTGAAGCGGTCAACGTTGGCATAAAATGCACCAGCACGTGTCGCAAAAGTGCCTAGAGGCAACTCAGGGACATTATGAAAACCGAAAATGGCGGATACATCTTCCAAGGCGCCACTATTGATTACCTCATAAGCACCACTATAGGTTTCTTCAGCGGGCTGAAAAATAACGCGCACCGTACCTTTTAGTTCAGACACTTGCGCTTTAAGTAAAATCGCAGCGCCTAAAATGGTCGAGCTATGTAAATCATGTCCGCAGGCATGCATAACCCCATCGTGAGTCGAACGAAAGTCTTGTTCGATTTCTTCATGAATGGGTAACGCGTCAATGTCTGCTCGAATAGCGACAATTGGATGACCCGTACCAATATCCGCAATCAGTCCTGTTTTTAAACCCCAAGTTGAAGTTTCAATGCCGTATTCAGACAGCCATTGTTTTAACTTATCGGTGGTTTGAAATTCTTGCCCTGATAATTCTGGATGACGGTGTAACTCATGTCTCCAACGGAGCAACTGCTGTTCCAGTAATGATCTATTTGGCATCAATTTCCCCAACTCAGGCTGCAAGCACAGCATGCTGTGCCAGTAAAGTTAGAGATTTCAGACGTGTTGCATGATCCAACAGTGGCGATTCCACAATAAATTCATGGATACCAAATTGTTGATGCAAAGCATGTAATTGCTGATGAACATCATCGACCGTCCCTTTGATAATATTCAGTTGCTCTTTTTTAAGGCTTTTAATTGCAGATTGAGCTTGTCTCGAAAACTCTTGCCCGCTTTGTTCATTCGGTATCTTTACGCGTTGACCATTCTCAAGCTCCAACGTCCAAACAGATAGTCCTGCTGCCAGTTCTTCCGCTTGATCGCGGCTATCTGCCACAATAATTTGTGCAGCAACAATCGCCTTTTTCCCAGAGGAGTAGCTTGAGTAAGTTTGCAAAGCATCTTGAAGCAAGTTGGCATCGCCATTCAAATGCGCAGCAAATACGAAATTCCAGCCTAAATCTGCTGCAAGTCGAGCACTTTCAATGCTCGCACCCAATAAGAACTTTTCTGCAAGTTGCTGAGGTGCTGGTGTTGCAGCAACCTGATCAGGCTGATTTCGATCTAACTTTGCATGTAAATAATGATCTAATGCTTGTAACTGCGCCTTAAAGTCGCCCTTTTGTGTCTGATCTAAACCAAGCTGTAATGCTTGAGTTGAAACAGGAAAACCACCAGGTGCTTTGCCTACACCCAAGTCCACACGGTCATGCGCAAGACTGGCCAAAACATTAAAATTTTCCGCAACTTTATAAGGACTGTAGTGCTGCAACATCACCCCACCCGAGCCAATTCGAATACTTTTAGTCTGTGCCAACAACCATGCAATCAAGATTTCAGGTGATGGACTAGATAACAAAGCCGTGGAATGGTGCTCAGCAACCCAATAACGATAGAAACCTAACGCTTCTGCTGTTTGAGCAATTTGCAATGCATTTTTAAATGACTGTTCTGCACTGATGCCTTCAGCTTTTGGGCATTTATCCAGTATGCTTAATTTATAACTCAGCCCCATTTTCTATTTTCCAGAAGATTTAAAGTTGGAACCTATTAAACAAATTTACGGTTTGAAAATTAAATATTAAATAAACTTAAAGTTATATAAAAAAGAGCAAAAACTAATTTTAAATAAAAAAATAATCTATTATAAAAAATAATGAATTACTTATTTAAAAATACAAAAAAACTTTTAATTAAAAATGATATTAAAATGACTATTTAATATTTAACAATAAAAAAACAGTCTATATATTGACTCACAGAATATACACATTCTTTCGTTTATTGATTCAAACAAAGCCATCCAAATCACATCAGTGGAAAACATAATGCTGCAATTCAAGTTAAAACAGCCTCTGCCTGAAAAGCCGGGTTTTAAAATATCCCCTCTCTATCAATCCATTTTTTTTGCATTAACTTGCGGAGTGACAGGTTCTCTCTATGCTGAAGATATTCAGCAAAAAGATGTAACACCTGTTGAAAAAGAAGATGTTCAACAACTCGAAAGTGTGGTGGTGGTAGGTAACCGTGGTGGTATTCGTACCATCACTGAAAGTCCCGCACCTGTGGACATCATTAGTGGTGAACAACTCGTCAAACAAGGTAACACCCTTGCTTTAAGAGATATTTTGGCAAAAGTGATTCCCTCTTTTAGTGTGGCTACCGTACCTAGCCAACCCGATGGTTATGGGGCTGTTGCACGTTCTGCGGGTTTACGTGGCTTGGGTGGTGGGCATACACTCGTGCTGGTCAACGGTAAACGTCGCCATGTCGGTGCTTTGGCCATTAACAAATACGGTTTTGGCGAGGGCTACCAAGCAGCGGACTTAGATCTGATTCCAATTGGTGCTATTGCACGAGTTGAAGTTTTACGTGATGGAGCAGCCGCTCAATATGGCTCCGATGCGATTGCAGGGGTAATCAATATTGTGCTCAAATCAGCGGATCATGGTGGCAATATTAGTGCCACCTATGGTGGTCGGGAGCATTATTCAGGCACTGACCGCAATGGAGAAACCTTCCAACTGAATGCCAACGTTGGTGCACCATTGGGTCAAGACGGATTTATTAATTTTGGTTTTGACCTAAAAAATCAGGATGCTACCACCCGTGCAGGGGCCGTTTCGGGCAACATTTATTCAAAAGTAAATGGTCAAGATGACCCACGTGAAGCAACTGTAGATCGTAATTTAAATAAATTAGGTCTGCCATCAGTTGAACAGTTTAATGTTTCTGCAAATGCTGAGCTTCCTCTAAGCGATGCAGCCACGTTATATAGTTACACCACTGCGGGCTGGCGTGATGCCTCGACTGGTGCATCTTACCGTCGTCCAAATTCCAGATCAGGCATTGTTGAAATCTTTCCAAATGGTACAACCCCCGATGTCATTTTAAGTGAAACGGATGTACAAACCGTTTGGGGACTAAAAGGAGATAACGTGCTCGGTTGGGCATGGGATGTGAGTAGTTCTTATGGTAAAAATACACAAGACCACTCTACTGAAAACAACTTAAATCCATCTCTTGGTCCGTCTAGCCCAACATCATTTGGCTTACAAAAATACGATGCCTATCAATGGGTCAGCAATCTTGATTTTAAAAAGACCTTTGATATTGGAATTGGTGCAACGCCACTAAATGTTGCTTGGGGACTAGACTATCGTAAAGAAGGTTGGTCTTCTAAAGCCACCGACCCTTTAGCCTATAAAAATGGCGGTTATATTATTCCTACAGGTGATAATGCGGGTTTAACTGCGACTGTGGGAACTTTTGGTGCTCGTGTACTGTTACCTGAAGATGAAGCCGATATTAGCCGTAGTAACACCGCCGCCTATTTAGACTTAGGTTTAGATGTGACTGACAACTGGTTTGTGGGTTTAGCGGGTCGTTTTGAGCATTATGATGACAGTTCAGGCGATACCTTTAACGGTAAAATTAACAGCCGTTATGAGTTCAATCCTCAACTGGCGGTACGTGGAACAGCCAGCACAGGCTTTATTGCCCCCTCGTTATACCAACAAGGTTTTGCCAGTACAGGTATTGTCAGTACTGTAAACAATGGTGTTCGCTCCGATGTCTACAGTAAGTCGGTACGTACCGACTCTGCGCTAGGTCAAGCTCTCGGTGCAGAAGCACTGGATCCAACCAAATCGACCAACTTTTCACTAGGCCTAACCTATAGCCCATTTAAAAACTTTAATCTTGCAGTCGATGCTTATCGTATAGAGCTGAAAGATCGTATTGCATCTACGGCAGGTCTTACAGGAACGGGCATCAATAACATCTTGGCAGCAAACGGTTTTTCCAACGTCAACTATGTCACCTATTATGCCAACTTATTTGATACAGAAACCAATGGTGTCGATGTTGTTGCAGACTACACCCAACAACTAGAGAAATATGGTCGTATCCGCTGGAGCTTAGGTTTCAACTGGAATGAAACAGATATTACAGCCATCGCGGATAATCCAAGTCAATTGGACGGTATCAATATTGATCGTATCACCCGTCGTACCAAGGGCATGATTACCGATGCAGATCCGAAAACCAAATTCACGTTGGCTGCAAATTGGCAATACGCAAAACTGGATTTAAATACTCGCCTATCACGCTATGGTAGTTACATTGCACGCAGTGAAACAGCAGCTACAGATCAAACTTTTGGTGCCAAATGGATTGTGGATCTAGATGCCACATATAACTTTACGGACAGTCTATCCTTTACTTTAGGTGCAGACAATTTGTTCAACACTTACCCTGAAAAATCCAACATTGTTGATGGCTTAGGTGAGAATTACTATGCACAGCTTTCACCTTTTGGACTCTATGGTGGTTATTACTACGGACGTGTTAATTACCGCTTCTAAAATCTTTTAAATCTAAATACTTTGGTGAAATTGCAATATCGCTTAGGTCTTTTGACTGTTCAGAATGACGATTGCTTAAATGCTAGATTCCACCAAAGTAACGCACTTTTATATTCTAAAATTTCTGAGAAAAATATATGAGCATCACTATTTGGGGTAGGCCTAACTCTTTAAATGTCCACAAAGTACTGTGGCTAGCAGCCGAACTTGGACTTGAGTTTGAACACATTCCTGCGGGTCAGCAGTATGGCCTGACGGATACAGCTGAATTTTTAACGCTCAATCCCAATGGCCTGATTCCTGTCATTCAAGACGGTGACACAGTTCTGTGGGAGTCCAACACTATTTTACGTTATCTAACTGAAGTGTATGGAAAAAATTTATTATGGATTGAAGATCCACGCTTACGCTTTAGTGCAGAGAAATGGATTGACTGGTACACCACCACCGTCCTGCCTGTGTTTGGGATTGTATTCTTTAATTTGGTTCGTCAAGCACCAGACAAAAGAGATTTAGCCGCGGTTAAGGTCGCAGCAGAAAAACTAGAAAAAATACTGGATGTTGCCAATACTGAGCTGGCTGAACAGCCCTATTTGTCTGGCTCTCATTTTGGTGTTGCCGATATTCCTTTGGCCTTAGCACTTAATCACTGGTTCAATTTAGATGTTGAACGTCAGCATGATCATACACACTTAAAAGCATGGATTGAACGTATTAGAGCACGTGAGCACTTTTTAAAAGGGGCTAATATTCTTTAGTTAAGCATTATTGCTCTATTTTAAAAAATTTTAGCTTTAAATAGAATAAGGCTGTTCTATATGGACAGTCTTATTTCATTTAAATAGATTTATTTAGTAAATATATTTAAATGAAATCCAAAAATAGACATTACGTAATTTCAACTTTATAAGTAGATATCATCAATACAAAATAGATTATAT